>CAMYNC010000033.1:23296-52719 GCA_947259685.1 uncultured Desulfuromonadales bacterium
AACAATGGATCCGCAAAGGTCTCTGGTTTAGCCTGCTGCCGAGCGCGGTGATGCTCTTTTACGTCTTTCCCAACCTCAAAGCCAAAGGACTGGCCGGTCTCGACCTGGGCAACCTGACTCCCGGCTTTGTATTGCTGGCCAACCTGGTCTGGGGCAGTTTCACCGGCTTCTTCACCCGCCTGCTCTGGGGCCGCTAAGCTGATGCCAAGGCGTCTGATCTGCCTGCTAATCTGCCTGCTGCTGACCGCCTCTCCAGCTCTGGCAGAGCTTGGTGGACGGGTCAGCTGGATCTACGACGGTGATACCTTACTGGTCGAAGGGGTTGGCAAAGTCCGGCTGCTCGGGATCGACGTTCCTGAATATAAGCAAAGCCAGCGGGACCAGTTTTACCGCAAGCGGTTCGGGATTTCCTCAAAACAGTTGCGGAAAATTGCCCGTCAGGCCACCAAATTTAATATTCGCCAGGCCAAAGGCAAGCGCTTACGGCTAGAAACCGAACCGAACGCCTATGACCGGCATGGTCGGCTGCTCGCCTATGCCTACCTGCCCGACGGACAACTGCTGAACGCCCTGTTGCTGGAAGCAGGTCTGGCTACGGTCTTTCGGCGCTTCGATTTTGACTTGAAAGAAGAATTTTTCGAGTTGGAGGATAAGGCTCGGACCGCAGGAAAAGGGCTCTGGAAGGAGTAACCAATAGACCCTGCTGGGCGTTTCCGGCGCTACCGATTTCTGCTATCAGCAATTCTCATCAGGAGCCAGCGCCATGCAATTCATGGAAAACTTCAATAAATATTTCGAGCTGCTCGATCAAACCGTACTGGGTCTGAGCCTTGGCCGGCTGGTCGCTGCCTTTACGCTGCTTTTTCTCGCCCTGCTGCTGAAAAAGATCTTTGCGCGCCTGCTGGCGACCAGCATCTTCAAAGCCGCCCAGAAAACCTCCAGTGACATGGATGATGCGCTGCTGAAAAGCCTGACCAAACCGGCCGAATTTCTGCTGCTGGTCGGTGGCTGCTATCTGGCGGTCGAAATCCTGCAAATGCCGAGCGAACCGCACAACCTTGACGGGCTGGCGCGCAACCTGGTGAAAGTGCTGTTCACCTTCAACCTGGCCTGGTTCTGCTACAACCTGGTGGCGCTGATCACCACCTGGCTGGGGCACTGGGCCGGGCAGACCGAATCGACCCTGGACGATCATCTGCTGCCGTTTATCCGCAAAACCCTGCGGGTCTTCATCGTTTTCTTGGCAATCCTGATGCTGGTGCAAAACCTCGGCTACTCCATTTCCGGCCTGCTCGCCTCCCTCGGTCTGGGTGGCCTGGCGGTCGCCCTGGCGGCCAAGGACAGCCTGTCGAATATCTTCGGCTCGATCATGATCCTGCTCGACCGGCCGTTTATGATCGGCGACTGGGTCAAGGCCGGCGATATGGAAGGCACCATCGAAGAGATCGGCTTCCGCTCAACCCGCATCCGTACTTTTTCCAAAACCCTGATTACCGTACCGAACAGCGTGCTGATGAACATGTCGATCGACAATTACAGCCGGATGCCGAAACGAAGGATCAAGATGGCCGTCGGCGTCAGCTACGCGGCCTCCCCGGCACAGCTGCAACAGGCGGTGAAAAATATCCGCCAGATGTTGCAAGAGCATCCCGCCATCAACCAGGATTTCTTCCTGGTCAATTTCACCGACTTCGGCGCCTCGTCCCTGGATATCCTGATCTACTGCTTTACCAGCAGTACCATCTGGAACGAATACCTTGAAGCCCGTCAGGACATCTGCTTGAAGATCATGCAGATTCTCGAAGAGCTGGGTTTGGAGATTGCTTTCCCAAGCCGTTCGGTCTATCTGCACTCAACAGATGCGGAACAACCTCCTCTCGTTGAGCAAACATCCCCGAGCTAAGCGAAAACTATTATTTTTGCTTGCTTTTTTTGGCCATTTCCTTGCATAACTAATGAAGAAGAACGGCAACTTGCCGTTTTTTCTTTCGAGGGGGAAAGCTGCCGTAGCCATTTTGCGTAGCTTTTTGCGATTTCACTGAACTCATGTTCTTCGTACTTCTGAAATGAGGTTGTGTAATGCCCCTCCACCACGTCGAAGCCATCCTGGCCAGCTGCCGCCAGGATGACCAAGTCCTGCTCCGTTCGATTAATGGTCTCCAGCAAAAACATGGCGACCTGGTTTATCCGGCTCTCATCCAAACCCTGCTAAATATCGACCTGGATGTTGATACCGCCAAAAGTTACTGGCGCCAGGCGCTCGCATCACAGCGACAAACCAGCAGTTTCAGAAGTTTGCGCGCTATCCTCTTTGATCAGCTCTACACCCAGACCAACCACCTGCAGGATCCGCGAGTCATCGATGCCCAGCAGCTGGAACAATTGCAGCACAATGCCGTCACCGATGGTCTGACCTGCCTCTTCAACCAGACCCACTTCAAGCGGGAACTGGAAAAGTTGGTATTTCAGTCGACCGACCAGCCCGAGGCGGTCTTTTCTCTGCTGTTGTTCGACCTGGACCACTTCAAACAGTTTAATGATCGCTGCGGGCATTTGCGCGGCGATCGGGCCTTAAGCGAAGTGGGCCAGATCATCAGCTCACTGGTTCCGAGCGATGCGCTGCCGGCCCGCTACGGCGGTGAAGAATTTGCCGTGATTCTGCCAAACACCAGCCTGGCCCAGGCGATCATTCTGGCGGATAAAATCAGGTTGCGCGTCGAGCAGACCCGCTTCGATGGCGAAGACCGCCTTGACAAAGGCAACCTGACCATCAGCGGCGGGGTCGCCAGCTATCCTGCCGCCGGCAGCTCCATGGTCGCGCTGATCGCCCATGCTGACAGCAAACTTTACGATGCAAAAATCACCCGCAACAGCATTTCACCGCGCCCCTCCGATTCGCGCGGCATCATCCGCCATGCCTTTCGCAGTATCGTTGAAGTTCTCGATCAGCAGTCGGGACAATACACCCATTCTTTGAGCGCCGATATCAGCTACACCGGCATGTTATTGAAGAGTCAACTGACTGCGGTCGTCGGCAGCACCCTTCAGCTGCGCTTCCCCTTCCCCTTCTGGCCCGATAATCACAGCGCTGCCGGCCAGGTTCGGCATGTCCGCAATCACGATGCCCGCGGCGCTTACCTGATCGGGATTGAGTTTACCCAGCCACAGGTCGATTTTATCGAGAAGATCCTGCCGGGCGAACTCTACAGTGCCACTGGGCTCTAACCTGAATCAGTGAATATCCACTGATTCAGGTCTAAAGTAAGAAACTGCTTGCTTGTCAGCCCAGCGTCCCTCGGTTAAACTCTGGGTCATTCAACACCCACATCATGGAGGGCATTATGGCGGCGGAAGTCTGGTTTGCCGATTTACGTTCGGGCAATCGTGAAAACCTGTTCGACAAACTTGAGCGGTTGCTCGATTCTGCCGGGCTGGCCAGAGTTGTCAACTCCGGGGAGTTGACCGCCATCAAGCTGCATTTCGGTGAAAAAGGCGGCCATGCCTACATCCGCCCGGTATTTATCCGCAAAATTGTCGAGCAGGTCAAAGCCCTGGGCGGCAAACCTTTCCTCACCGACTCCAACACCCTTTACCCCGGCGAACGCAAAGAAGCGGTCTCAGCGCTCTCCTGTGGCATCGAAAACGGTTTCGCCTATGCGGTGGTCGGCGCACCATTGATCATGGCCGATGGGCTGCGGGGCAGCTCTTCACGCCGGGTGCAGGTTGAGGGTGTACTGCTCAGTTCCGCCGATATCGGTCTGGAAATACTCGAAGCAGATGTACTGCTGACTGTCAGTCACTTCAAGTGTCATGAACTGACCGGTTTCGGCGGGGCGATCAAAAACCTGGCGATGGGTTGTTCCAGCCGGGCCGGCAAACTGGAGCAGCACTCCACGGTGGCCCCGCAGGTCGCCGAGAGTTTCTGCAACCTCTGCCATGACTGTCTGAAAGCCTGCGCCCATGATGCAATCAGCTTCATGGAAAGCTCGGCAAAAATCGATCCGGATAAGTGTACCGGTTGCAGCCGCTGCATCACCATCTGTGAACAAAAAGCGATTCAGATTCAGTGGAATGAGGAAGCCGGCAAGGTGATGCGCAAAATGGCCGAATACGCACAGGGCGCGCTGACCGGCAAAACAGGCAAACAGCTCTACGTCAACTTTATCACCCAAGTCAGCCCCTCCTGCGATTGCTACGGCCACTCAGACGCGGCAATCGTGCCCGACATCGGCATCCTGATCAGTCAGGACCCGGTCGCCATCGATCAGGCCTGCGCCGACCTGGTCAACCAGGCCCAAGGGTTGCCCGATACCGCTCTGGCCAGTGGCCATGAGTCGGGCGGGGACAAGTTTCGCGGCGTGCATCCACAGATTGATTGGGAAACGACCCTGGAGCATGGCGAAAAGATCGGCTTGGGGGAGCGGAAATACACCTTGAAGCGGTTGGAGCCGAAGGGACAGAGCTGGTAAGAGCGGGAGGCTGAGTAACGCAATAGGTTTACTCATTAGCAACAATCTTCAACGGTCGCGATAAACAATCCCCTCTCCCTCAGGGAGAAGGAACCAGCAGAATCATTCTTCTGCCAGCTGTCTTTTCAATTCCCGCCATTGCCGCTCACCCAGCTCACCCCGCCAGCCCTTAAGCGGGACCAGGCACAGCTGCGCCCCTCCCAGCTTGATGCCGAGCGCCCGGTGGCGCAGTAAAAAAACCATCCCGAAGCCGATCATCAATAACCCGCAAGCTGCCCAGACCAGCACCTCGCCTGGATCTTTCGAGAGCTGAAAACCGACACTCCAGCGGCCCTGCTCGTCGCGGTTGTGGGCGATCTGGTAAAAACTGACCCCCCGATAGGTCAGCGGTTCATTCACGCGGATCAATCCCTGCTGCATCAAATTCCCGTTTTCCAGCACTGAGACCGCCGTTTCGGTCTGCTTGAGCAGCGGATCGCGAAACTCGACATTGAGCATGCGAAAGCCGGGATTGGGTTGCAATCCGAACTGTTCGAACTGCTCCCCGATCAGGTACTGGCCAAGCAGATTCCCAGCATGATAGACATCCATCGTCAACCGCCGCGCGTTCGGATCAAAACCACCCAGCTGTACGCGAAAATCGGTCCCCGGCACGCTGAATGCTTCGTTATCGTAATGCATCAACTGGCCGATGCGACGACCGCTCGCAGCATCGGTCAGCTCAAAGCGTAGTTGAATCGGATAATAGCGCGGCTGAAAACGATCGACGCGAAAGCTGAAACCCAAATCAAGCTCCCGCTGAGCATTCCAGTCGAAATAGCGCTGATTCGGTTGCTGCAAGTAAGTATTCAGGGTGCCGACAAACCCGGTTTCCCCCCAAATCGCCCCGAGCATGACCAGTAGCACCGCCAGATGGACCAGCACCACTCCCCAACGCCCGCAACTCTGCTTTTCCGCCAACAGCAGCTGATCCTGCTCATAGAGTCTGAAACCGGCAGCCTGCAGACGGGATTTAAGCTGAGAGAATTCGACAGGGAGCAACAGGGTATCGTCAAGCGCCTGTTGGGAGTCCAGATCGGCAAACAAGCGAGTTCGCGACTGCCATTTCTGCGGCAGATTTTTCAAGGTGCAGCAGAGCAGATTGAGGGCCAGCAAGCCGAGTAAGGCGCGGAACCAGATGCTCTGGTAGAAAATTTCGTAATGCCCCGGCTGGGCCGGCTTGAAGGTCCCACCGATGGCCAGAACTGCCAGCAGCAGCAGCAGACCGAGGCTGAGCTGTAAAGAGCTGAAAAATCGCAGCATCAGCGCTCGTCGATACGGGGCCGACCGGTGGCCGGAGCATTTCTCATCTGCATGATTTCCGGAATTTCGCGCACCTGGATCTTCAACCCTGCAACCACCTGCCCCGGTTAGATCTGCAGTGGCGACGGCGCATTACCACCTAACACGCCGACGTGATCACCCGGGTCGGGACGCCCGCCGCGATAGGTTTTGCGGGCCCGCAAATAAATAGTCCCGGGCGTTGCCAGGGGCAATTGGAAACGACCATCGCTGCCACTGCGGGCCGATACCGCCAAGGGTGAAGTGGTCACCTCCGGATCGGCAAAAGCGAACACCAGCAGTCCGGCCACCGGCTTCCCCTGCAGATCTACCAACTGGCCGCTGACCCCCATTTCAATCTGCTCATTCATGCCGGTAAACTCCCAGCCGGCAGCATGTTGACCGCCATCAGTCAGCTGATTGGCTGCCAAACTGACTCGTACCGCCTTGCCTTCCAGGTCGGGTGTCATAAAAACCAGATCCCCCGGTCGCGGCGGGCCCATCACTGGTCCGGGAGTCTTGCGCAGAATGGCACCGATGAAATATTCACCTGCTGGTGCCGCCAGCTCGAACACCCCGTCAGTCTTCAGGGGCGAGACAGAGACCGGGATCACGGTGTATTTACGTGGATCGGGGATCTGTTCATCATCCGCCCGCCAGAGAACGGCAATGCCCTTGCAGGGCGCCTCGCCCTGACAATCGATCCGCCCTTGGACCCGGCCCAGCGGCACATCTTTGGCAATACTCTGAAAAGGAGAGAAAAGCAGCAACAGGAAGAGACTGATGAGAATGCGCATGGTCATGACTTTCCGATCGGTAAATGGTTTCTCTTTTCGCATTGTAGACAAAAAAAAAGCTGAGGCAAAGTATTCTTAGCCCCAGCTCAGAAATTTATCGTAACCAACAGGTCAAAAATACTAGTTGTGACAGAAGGTGCAAGCCTTCTTTTTTGCCACCTTCATTTTCGCGTGGCAGTTGCGACAGCTCTTGTGCATCGCCCGTTTCATGCTCGGCGCTTTCGGGTGCACACCGTGACAATCGCGACAGGTTCCGGTACCGACACCCATGTGATGGCAGCTCTTGCAATCAGGGACTCTCTGTTCATGTGCGCCATGAGAAAATTCCACAGCCGATTTTTGCGGCGAATCGAAACGGATGTGATCCGGCCCCTTGCGTTTAGCAACCACCGGTGAGGCCAGCGCAGCCACCACCGCAATGGCTAAAGCAATCATTAGTAACTTTTTCATCTTCTCCTCCTCTTGGGGTCCAGAGATATTCGGTTGTATAGGTAATTCGTTGCTTCTTCAGTACAATGCGGGCCGGGGTAACCCGGCCCGTTGCTACGGCTTAGCAGGGATGAACGTTGCTGCTCCCCAGCACTTTCGGCTTCAGGTACTTCTTCATCGCAGTTCTCCTTTTATGCTCAGGTTGGTGACCGCCGGGCAAACCCGGCGGCATTCATTTGGAATTTATTTACCGACCGCGATGGTGGCCCCATCTGGCACTTCGACCGATGTTCCGCCCGGGATACTGCTACTGCTCGACTTGGTCAGGTAAAACCCATCGAAGCGCAGGCCATTCTCACGCGCCCAGACATTGATGGTATGTTCACCGGTCGAGTTGATGCTGATCCGCATTGGTCGCGGTCCACTATTGTAGCGATCCCTGGCCCAACGGTAACCGCTGGAGGTCGAGAAGTTAGCGTTGCCGACCTGACTTCCGTTCAGGCCATACCAGAGTGAGTTATCACCGCTGCTGCCATTGCTGTTGGCGCGGAACCAGATGTAGTAGGTACCAGTTTCGTTGAAGTCCAGCTTATAGCTCACCGAGGTTCCGCCGGGGTTGCTCATATTGTTTTCATCGGCTCGTAAATACTTCTCGCCGCTGGCCGAGGAGCTGTTCTGGACCGAGAAGTTACTCCCCAGGTCGCTGAAGTTTTCCGCTTCAACGTAGCTCCCATCTGGGTTCACATTGCTGGCCGCAGAGCCGCCGCCGGACTGGTTACAGAGGCTGCCGATGTAGGTGGCTTCTGCCAACTGGTAGGTCGCCTGATCGATGTAACTGCTCGTCAGATGCATCATCCAGTTCGGATTATCGCAGGAAACCTGAGCACTGTTGTCATTATGGCAGTTGGTGCAGCTATTCAGATCACCGCTGGTGTAATCGGCTGGAGCCGAGAAGCCAGGCACCTGGTAGGCCTTACCGTTGTGCTCGATCGTGTACATGTTGAAGTTGACACTCGGGTTGCGCCAGTTACGGCCTCCCTCATCGCCACGATCCTCGCCGTTCGGACTGATATTTTCGCGGATCTCCTCGCGATTGCCGTTATTGGTCCACTGCGACCACCAGATGGCGAACTTGCCTTTGCCGCCGACCATCCGAGTGTAGCCGACCGGACCGCTCGGCTTGGCATGGTAGGGATCCTGATTGTGACAGGCGGCACAGACGGCGAAGTTCTGGATCGGGCCGCCCTTGTTGTGCTGGTAAGCGCCATGACATTCACGGCAGGCGGCCTGCGCCGGGCGGTCCTGGGCCGAAGCCGGAACCACATGGCAGTGCGCACAATCGCCCACCTGAGCCCATTGGCTGTCGTGGTGGGGAGTGCTGGCATGACAATTGGCACAGACATCCGGGCTATTCACCGACTGGTGGCAAGCGCCACAATCACCACCCAGATTGGTCAGCGGGCCAGCGTGGTGAACCTCGGGGATGCTCTGCCCGCCACCAGAGTGGCAGGCCTCGCAGTTAGCCCCATTCAGCTGAATGCTGCTGTGGCAGGCGGCACAGTTCGATGCGCTATAAGCATCGGTAGCGTGATGGCCCGGATCGCTGTGGCAAGTGGCGCAGATAATCCCGGCAGCTTCCGCACCGGTGTGACAGTCGGCGCACAGGCCGATGCTGTAGGTCTGGGTGCTATGGTGGGTTGCTGAAGTCCCCGCCGGGGCTATGTTGCCATCATGGCAGCTACCGCAATCATCCTGGGCAACCTCAGCGCCACTGTGACAGACAGTACACTGCCCGGTCTGACCGGCAATGGTCATTTCGTGGTGCTGAACCTGGATCGGCGGCATCCCCTCCTTACTGTGACAGAGGGTGCAATCCAGCTCAGCAGTATTGACCGCACTATGGCAATCGGTGCAGGCCGCCGTTTGTGCGAAACCGCTGTTATGGTGACGCTCGCCGATCTGTGGCGCATTCGGATCGACGTGGCAGCCGGCACAGTCGAGCAGGGCCGATTCGGCGCCGGCGTGACAACTAGTGCACAGCCCGTCGGTCGCCGGAGCGGTGGCATGGTGCATGGCGGAGCTGCCATTTTTGACCGGCTGCGCTTCATGACAGCTGGCACAGTTCAGGTTCGCCGCAGCGACCGTCGCATGGCAACTGGTGCAGTTGCCCGCGGTCGCCGCGCTGCTGAGGTGGTGCATCGTGGCCCGACCATCCTTGCCTGGCTGGCCGGCATGGCAGCTGGCGCAGTCAAGCTCAGCTTGAGCAACGCTGTGGCAGGCGCTACAGTTGCCTGCCTGACCGGCCGGCGAGATTTCATGATGCCGGCTGGCAATCGTCGGGGCATTGGCACCGCTGGTATGGCAGCTGTTGCAATCGTTGCCGGTCACCAGCTGAGCGAAGGTTTTCGCCGCATGGCAGGCGGCGCAGTTATCGGCCGCATAGTTGGCGCTGGCATGGTGCATCGCCGCGCTGCCAGTCTTCGCCTGGCCAGCATGGCAGGTCGCGCAGTCGAGATCGCCGACCTGGTCGATCCCTTGGTGACAGCTGACACAGTCGCCAGCGGCGTAGCCTGAGGCCTGGTGGTGGATCGCCGAACTGCCGACCCGGGCGACACTGCCGTCGTGACAGAGCTGGCAATTATCCACCGCGTCGCTGCCGCCGAGATGACAGGCAGTACAGTTGCCCGCCTGACCAGCCGCCGAGATTTCATGGTGCCGGGCGGCTACGGTTGGGGCGTTGGCGCCGGTGGTGTGGCAAGTCGCGCAGTCATTGCCGGCGACCAGCTGATTGAAGGTTTTCGCTGCGTGGCAGGCGGCGCAGTTATCCGCGGCATAATTCGCCGTGGCGTGGTGCATTGCGGTCCGACCATCTTTCGCCTGGCCGGCGTGGCAGCTGGCGCAGTCAAGGCTGGCGGCAGCAATACCGGTATGACAGGCGGTACAGTTGTCATTGAGCGCGTTGCCGGTGGCATGGTGCAGGGTCTTGATCGCCGGCTCACCATTCCCTTCATGGCAGGCGGCACAATTATCGACCACCTGCTCGGCACCCGTATGGCAGCTGGCGCAGGGGCCGGCCGCTGCGGCCTGGCTGGCATGGTGCATCGCCGGGCTGCCGTTTTTCTCCGGCTGATCGGCATGACAGGCCTCGCAGCCACTGACCACCACGTTCAGATGGCAGGCGGCGCAGTTATCGGCGGCATAGTTCTGGTTTGTGTGGTGCATCGCCGGGCTGCCGTCCAGTGGCGCACCGTTGCGCTGCTGTTGCGCGTGACAGCTGGCACAGTCGAGGCTAGCCTGGCTGATGCCGCTATGGCAGCTGGCACACTGGTCGGCTGTCGCCGGAGCGGTCGCATGGTGGGTCGCCGAGCTACCGGCTGGCGCGATGCCGCCGTCGTGGCAGAGTTCACAGTTGTTCACCGCATCGCTCCCGCCGACATGGCAGACCGTGCAATCGCCGGACTGACCGGCCGCCGAGATCTCATGGTGGCGGACGGCAACCGTTGGGGCGTTGGCGCCGGTGGTGTGGCAGGTGGCGCAATCATCATTGGCCACCAGCTGGGCAAAGGTCTTGCCCTCATGGCAGGCGGCGCAGTTATCAGCCGCGTAGTCCGGCGTTGCATGGTGCATCGCCGGGCTGCCATCCTTGGCGGTCTGGCCGTTCTGAGCAACAGTGCTGTGACAGGTCGCACAGTCGAGACCACCGGTCAGCTGATCGATTCCAGCGTGACAGCTGGCGCAGTTGTTGCCGGTGTAGCCCGCCGTCAGGTGGTGCGTCGCCGAAGTGCCGTTGCGGGCGACAGTGCCGTCGTGACAAGCTTCGCAGTTGTTGACCACCACCTCAGCACCACTGTGGCAGCTGGCACAGGGCCCGCTGGTGGCGGTCTGGCTGGCGTGGTGCATCGCCGGGCTGCCGTTTTTCACCGGCTGGTCGGCATGGCAGGCTTCGCAGCCGGTGCCGCCGATGGCGACATTGACATGACAGGCGGCACAGTTATCCGCGGCATAGTTGGCAGTCGCATGGTGCATCGCCGGGCTGCCATCCTTGCCTTTATCAGCGTGGCAGTTGGCGCAATCGAGAGCCAGCGGATCGATCGCTTCGATGCCGCTATGGCAATCGCCGCACTGATTGGCCGTCGCCGTGGCGGTCGCGTGGTGCATCGCCGGGCTGCCGTCCTTGCTCTTATCGGCGTGACAGCTGGCGCAATCGAGAGCCAGCGGATCGATCGCTTCGATCCCATTGTGGCAGGCCCCGCAGTTGTTATTGGCGTAGTTCGGCGTGGCATGGTGCAGTTGCGGCACCGAGGCGTTGTTCACCGTGCCGGTGTGACAGGTCTCGCATTGGCTCTCGGTCGGCTTGTTCACCCCGTAAACGCCGGTCACCGGATCGGGCCCCAGGGTATGGCAGTCGAGACATCCTAAGCCATAGTTCTGGCTGGTCGAGGTGGCGTGATGGAGATTATCGGCCCCGGCCGGCCACCAGTCGCCATGACAGCTGCTGCAGCCGGTGGTGGCTTGAATCGAAGCATGGCAGCTGTTGCAGGAGACGCTGTTATTGGTGGCAACATTGTGGTGCCGGTTTCTAGCCGTCAGATCCGCACCCCAGGACGCGCCGTCGTGGCAGGAGGCGCAGTCGGCCACCGGCTCAAGGCTGGCATGGCAGCTGGTGCAATCCAGGTTATTGTTGACCCGCACCACATCATGGTGCTGTCCCGCCGCCGAACCGGCCGCCCAGCTGCTGCTGGTGTGGCAGCTGGCGCAGTCGGCCACTTGAGGCAGATCGGCATGACAGGTCTGGCAGGCCAGGTTCTGGTTGCTGGTCAGCTGATCGTGATGGGCTTGGCGCGGCGCGTCACTGTGGCAACTTTCGCATTGGGCGGTTTCATCGCCACCGATGGCGCCATGGCAGGATGAACAGTCGAGGGAGCCGTCCAGGCGGATCTGCTCATGATGCTGAGCGACGGCGCTGCCTTCGGACCAGAAGCCGCTATCGTGGCAAGCCTGGCAGCTATCTTTGGGCTGCAGTGTCGCATGACAGACCGAGCAGTCGATATTCTGGTCAACCCGGATCTGATCGTGGTGCTGATCGATGGCTGAGCCGGTCGTCCAGCTGCCGGCGTCGTGGCACTGCTCGCAGCTGGTGATGTCAGCGCTGGCGCCATGACAGGTGCCGCAGTCCATACCGAACTGGACCATCGCATGGTGCGGAGCCCGGGCGTCGCCGCTCTGGTGGCAGCCGTCGCAGTCGGCGACCGGTGCCATGCCGCCGTGACAGGCGTTACAGTCGGCGCTTAATGCCCCACGAATCTCCTCATGGTGCTGATTAAGGGCGCTTCCGGCACTCCAGAAATTTTCGTCATGACAGGAAAAGCAATCGCTCTTCGGATCGATGCTGGTGTGACAGCTGGCGCAGAGGCTCATGTCGCCGCCAGCCACCGCATGGTGGTCGCTGCGTGCGTCGGCACTCCAGCTGGCTGCGTCATGGCAGCTTTCACAGCTCGCCGCCACCGGCAGATCAACATGGCAGGTCTGGCAGAGCAGGTCCGGATTGCTGGTCAACTGATCGTGGTGGGCCTGGCGCGGCGCGGCGCTGTGGCAGCTCTCGCATTGGGCGCTTTCGTCCCCGGCGATGGTTCCATGGCAGCTGCTGCAGGACAGGTTATTATTCACCCGCACCAGATCATGGTGCTGGTTCAAGGCACTGCCAGCGCTCCAGAAGGCTTGATCGTGGCAGGAGAAGCAATCACTTTTCGGCTCGATCCCGGCGTGGCAATCAGCGCAGCGACTGAGGTCACCGCCAACCAGGGCGTGATGATCGCTGCGGGCATCGGCTGCCCAGGAGCCGGCATCGTGACACTGCTCGCAGCTGCTGATGTCGGCTTCGACACCATGACAGGTGCCGCAGTCCATACCGAACTGCACCAGCGCATGGTGCTCCGGGCGGGCGTCGCCGCGCACGTGGCAGCCATCGCAGTCGGCCACCGGCGCCATGCCGCTATGGCAGGAGTTGCAATCGCCACCCTGCTGGCTGGCCACCAGATCATGATGCTGGTTCAGGGCGCTGCCGCTGCTCCAGAAGGCCTGGTTATGGCAGTCCTGGCAGCCGTCGGTCGGCACCAGGCTGGCGTGACAGACCGAACAGTCGAGACTTTGATCGACCCGAACGCCGTTGTGGTGCTGATCGATCGCCGAACCTTGCGCCCAGCTGGTCGGGTTGTGGCAATCTTCGCAGCTATTAATGTCGGCGCCGGCGCCATGGCAGGTACCGCAGTCCATGCCGAACTGGACCATCAGGTGGTGAGCCTCGCGGGCATCGCCACGCACATGGCAGCTATTACAGCTGTTATCAAAGACGATACCGGTATGACAACTGGAGCAATCGGCGGCATTGGCGACCGCGATTTCATGGTGCCGATCCCTTGGAGTTGCCGGGTTGCCCTCGGCATCCAGTCCCCAGTAACCGGCATCGTGGCAGCTGGCACAACCAGGCACAGCACCGGCATCGGCGTGGCAGGTCGAACAGTTCAGGCTAGTGTCAGCGATAGCCATATCATGGTGCCTGGTGCGGTTTTCTTCGCCAGGGGCATGACAGTCCTGGCAGCTGGTGAGGTCATCGATATTAAGCGCAATGGAGGTATGACAGACCGCGCAGTCGATGCTGACACTGGCAGCAATCTCATGATGGCGGTCCTTGGCTTCGCCTTGATGGCAGTCATGGCAATCGGCAGGTGCCGGCGCGTTAGTATGACAACTTTCACAGGCCGTACCGTTGAGTGCCGCGTTGGCATGGTGGCCGCCGCGGGCATCGCCGTTAGTGCCCCAGAAGGCGCTATCGTGGCAACTTTCACAGCCAGTCACCGGTTGGATGTTGGCATGGCAGGACTGGCAGTCGAAATTATTAGTCTCAGCAACGGCGTGGTGCTGATTACGGATGCTGCCGGTGTGGCAGTCGAGGCAACCGGTCAGCGCATCCATAGTCGTGTGGCAGCTGTTACAGGCGATCGGGTCGATGATCTCTGGTGTGCGCGGATCATCGTCAATCGCCACATGGTGTGGGGCACGGATCATCCCCAGATGGCAGTTTAGGCAATCGGCAAGGTCACCGACATCGGTATGGCACTGGGCGCAGTTGCCGCCGGTGGCGGCAGCGGTCTCATGGTGGGCATTCTGCTGCGGCACGAAGTTGTGGCACTGAGAGCAATCACCACTGGTGATCACCCCCGCATGGCACTGATTGCAGAGTCCCTGGCTGTAGGCATCCGACTGGTGATGACCAGCTGCGACGTTGTCACCATGACATGAAGAGCATTCACCCGCAGCAAAACTCTTTACCGGCAACAACGCGAGACAAATCAGAATCGCGAGCAACAAAACGCTTTGCAGCATCTGTTTTCTCATATCTACAGCCGGGTATTCCATGCGAACCGCCTCCTTCGATGTTTGACTTGGCATTTGGCGAAAACCTGTTGGCAACAACTTGACTTCTTGCATTAATTAAAGTGATATCGGCCACTTGGCCACTTACACAGACGCATCTGAAGAGCAAAACTTACGCCCAGTTTTTTTTATCAAGCTTGTTATTTGTTTCGCTGTGGCTGATTTTTGAAATAAATCCAGGCACTCCGCGGCAAACATTAATTTCCCCAAGATGAAAAAGGACCAAGAATGTGTAAATGCACAGTTAATTTTCGGTGATTTTACGTGGCCATGCCGGTGTTTAAACGTGGAGGGCTTTTTTTCGCGGGAAGACAGGGTTTGAAGAGGAAAATATAGAGCCCCTTATCAGCGCCTCAACGAACCAGAGACGCGGCCAAGGCCGATAGCAGCAGGCATTCTGGCTTAAAAACTGCTGCCACATTAATAGACATAAAAAAAGGGCTGAAACAAACATCAGCTTGTTCAGCCCTGAAAAGAACTACCCGAAGGCAGTATTTCAACTACTTATGACAGAAAGAAGACCGCCTTCTGCAACGGTCTCTTTCGCGGTGCTCTATCCATTATTAGCTCTGCTTACCTACGATCGCGGCATACCCCTCTCCATCTGCTCCAGGAACAGTCAGAATCAGCGCGACAGCTGTCCTTATCGCTGTAGTCAGAGCAGCTGGCTACTGGAGCTGGAGCTGGAGTAGACGCATGGCATGTTTCACAGTTCTTGGCCAAGGCATCGGCCAGCGCAGGAGCAACAGCGGTTCTGCCATGACAGCCGTCACAGGAACCGTTACCGACGCCCATATGATGGCAGCTTTTACAGCCGTTGACATTCGCCTGGTGTAGCGCATGATCAAAAGTTACCGAGCCTTTTCCGGTGATATCCAAGTTGATGGTTGCCGGTGCCTTCAAAGCCACTGCCGGCAGGGCAAAGGCAGCAACCAGTCCCAGAATCAGCGCCAGGACAAGTAATTTCTTCATCGTTTCCTCCTCTGTAAAGCCAGAGTTTGTGTTTTTATGTCTGAGATCAGTAAAGATCGATTTTACTGGTGAAGAAAGGGCCGGGAAAACCCGGCCCGCTCTGGTTGACTTAGCAGGGATGAACGTTGCTGCTCCCTACCACTTTCGGCTTCAGGTACTTTTTCATCTCAGTTCTCCTTTTATGTTCAGGGTTGTTGCCGCCGGGCATGCCCGGCGGCAACGCTTCAGGGTTTATTTTCCAGTAGCGGTGGTTGCGTTGGTCGGGACACCGACCGTGCTGCCACCCGGGATGCTGCTGTTGTTCGACTTGGTCAGGTAGAAGCCATCATAGCGCAGGCCGTTTTCACGTGACCAGACGTTGATGCGGTGTTCACCGGTGGAGTTGATGGTGATCCGCATCGGGCTCGGACCACTGTTGTAGCGATCCTTGGTCCAACGGTAACCGCTGCTGGTCGAGAAGTCGGCGTCACCAAGCCGGTTGCCATTCAACCCGTACCACATCGAGTTATCGCCGCTGCTACCGTTACTGTTGCCGCGGAACCAGATGTAGTAGGTCCCGGTTTCGCTGAAGTCCAGCTTGTACTCAACCGAAGTCCCACCCTGACTGCTGGTGTTATTGACATCGGCCCGCAGGTACTTATCGCCGTTGGCAGAGGAGCTGTTCTGGACTGAGAAGTTATTGCCCAGGCTGCTGTAGGCTTCTGCCTCAACGTAGGTGCCGCTGCTATTGACAGTGCTGGCACCACCGCTGCCAGAACCACCACTGCTGGTCCCACCGCCGGTATTACTGTAATCGGCTGGCGGCGAGAATCCCGGCACCTGGTAGGTCTTGCCATTGTTGCTGATGGTGTACATCTGGAAGCTGATTTTCGGGTTACGATATTTGTAGCCACCCTCATCGTCCATGTCCTCACCATTCGGGCTGACGTTCTCACGGATCTCCTCATCACCACCGTTAGTCATCTGGTTCCAGAACAGGTTGAAGGAGCCCTTACCACCGACCATCCGATTATACCCCGGAGGTCCAGAGGGTTTCGGGTGGAAGGCCACGGTGTCGTGACAGGCGGCACAGGCGCCATAGTTCTGGATCGGGCCACCCTTATCGTGCTGATAAGCGCCGTGACATTCGCGACAGGCGGCCTGGGCCGGACGATCCTGCGCCGAGGCAGGAACAGTGTGGCAGTGGGCGCAATCGCCAACCTGGGCGAACTGGCTATCGTGGTGCGGACTGCTGGTGTGGCAGTTGGAGCAAACATTCGGCGCGCTGACGGCATTATGGCAAACGCCGCAGTCACCACCCACCTGGCTCAACGGACCGCTGTGGTGGATTTCCGGAATCGTCTGGCCGCTGGCCCCAGTATGGCAGGACTCGCAGTTCGCGGCATTCAACTGAATGTCGGTGTGACAGAAACCGCAGTTATCACCCACATAAGCCGGTTGCTCATGGTGCGGCGGATCGACGTGACAGCTGGCACAAACGATCCCTTCCGCCTGGGCACCCTCGTGACAGTCAGTACAGAGACCGATCTGCGCGGTATCAGTGGCATGGTGCATTTCCGGGCTGCCGTTTTTCACCGGCTGACTTTCGTGACAGATGGCGCAGTTGCCGCTATCGATACTGGTGCCGGCATGGCAGACGTTACAGTCGTTGATCATTCCCGCAGCAGTCATTTCGTGGTGCAGGACTTCAATCGTCGGGCTATCGCCCTTGGTGTGACAGGTGGCACAATCCAGCTCAGCAGTATCCACCACATGGCAGGCACCGCAGTCGGACGCCAGGATATTTCCGGAATCGCTGTGGTGACGCTCGGCGATCACCGTCGGCGCGTTCGGATCAACGTGACAGCCGGCACAATCCATCAATTCCGAAGCGGCACCGGCGTGGCAATGGGAACAATCATCGTTGGTAAAGAATGCAGTGCCGTGGTGCATCTCTTTGCTGCCGTTTTTCACCGGCTGAGACGCATGGCAGGACTCGCAGTTGAGGTTATTGACATTCACCGATGCGTGGCAATCGGTACAGTTACCAGCGGCGGCCGAGGCGGTCGCATGGTGCATCGGGGCTTTACCGTCCAGTTCCGGCTGACTGGCGTGACAGGTAGCGCAGTCAAGCTCTGCCTGATCGACTACGTGGCAGGCGCCGCAGTTCCCGCTGGTTGCCGGAGTGGTGCTGTGGTGACGATCGGCCAGCAGGTCCGGGTTGCCACCGGTGTGGCAGGTGAAACATTCGTTGCTGGCGACCAGTTGATCAAAGGTCTTCGCGTTGTGACAAGCTGAGCAGTTCTCAGCTGCGAAGGCCGGGTTAGCATGGTGGGTCGCCGAATTACCTGGGCGGGCCGCGCCATTGTCCATGTGACAGCTCTCACAGCTGAGGCCGCCGGCGACTTGATCGATCCCTTCGTGGCAGCTGGCGCAATCGCTAGAAGCCTGGTGGTGGGTTGCCGAGGTACCAGCGCGGGCAACGCCGCCGTCGTGACAGAGTTCGCAGTTATTCAGCGCGGTATTGGCGCCGGTATGACAATCGCTGCAGCTGTTGGCAGCTTGGGCGAAGTCACTGGTGTGGTGCATCACCGGGCTACCGTTCTTGACCGGCTGATCGGCGTGGCAAGCTTCGCAGCTGTCGCCGGAGAAGGTGACGTTCTGGTGGCAAGCCGCGCAGTTATCATTGGTGTAGTTCTGGTTAGCGTGGTGCATCGCCGGGCTGCCGTTCTTGTTCTGCGGAGCATGGCAGGTGGCACAGTCGAGGCTGGCCTGGGTAATGCCGCTGTGGCAGTCGTTACAGACCGTCGAGGCGGCGTGGTGCATCGCCGGGCCGCCATCTTTCGACTGGTCGGCATGACAGGTAGCGCAGTCGAGAGCGCCGGCATTGATCCCGTCGATCCCTTGATGGCAGGCGCCGCAGTCGTTGTCTGCATATTTCTGCGTTGCATGGTGAATCTGCGGTACGCTCGCCTGATTCACGGTGCCGGTATGGCAGGCCTCACAGGCCGCTTCGCTCGGCTTATTGACGCCATAGACCCCGGTGATCGGATCGGGACCCAACTCATGACAATCGAGGCAGCCGAAACCGAAGCCCTGGCTGGTCGAGGTTTCATGATGCAGGTTCGAGCTTCCTGCCGGCCACCAGTCGCCGTGACAGCTGTTACACCCGGTGGTTGCCTGGATCGAGGTGTGGCAGGTGTTACAGGAGATGCTGTTATCGGTCGCCACGTTGTGGTGACGATTCCGGGGGTTCTGGTCGGCACCCCAGAAGGCCGTGTCGTGACAGCTTTCGCAGTCAGCGATCGGATCGAGGCTGCTGTGGCAGGTGGTACAATCGATGTTCTGGTTAACACGAACATCGTCATGGTGTTGATTCAGAGCATTACCGGCAGTCCAGGTGCTGGAAGTGTGGCAGCTTTCGCAGTTGCTTACCACCGGCAGATCGGCGTGACAGGTCTGGCAGTCAAGATTCGGGTTGGCGGCCAGCTGATCGTGGTGAGCCTGACGATCTGCTCCGCTGTGGCAGCTCTGGCACTGGGCGCTTTCATCGCCAGCAATCGGTCCGTGACAGGCCGAGCAGGCAATATTGCCGTTGCTGCGAACCACATCGTGGTGCTGGTCAAGGGCGCTGCCAGCGCGGCCGTTGCTGTTCCAGAAGCCATCGTCGTGACAGGCAAAGCAATCGGCTTTCGGCACCAGGGTGGCGTGGCAGGTGGAGCAATCGATATTCTGATCAACGCGGATCACATTGTGGTGCTGATCAATCGCCGAACCTTCGCTCCACTTGCTGTCGTGGCACTGCTCACAGTTATTGATATCGGCGCTGGCGCCGTGACAGATGCCGCAGTCCATGCCGTAGGTGGCAGCAAACTCGTGGTGAGTCGGACGGGCTTCGCCGCGGGTGTGGCAGCTGCTGCAGGTGCTGTCGAAGACGATGGTGGTGTGACAGCTGGTACAGTCGATATTGTTATTTCCGGCGATCTCATGGTGACGGTCACGTGGCTGGATCTGGTTACCGTTAGCATCTAGGCCCCAGTAAGCGGCATCGTGGCAGAGCGCGCAATCGGGGACGTCCGGGGCATCGGCATGGCAGGTCGAACAACCGATCTCCGGATTGCTGATCGCCATATCGTGGTGCGCGGTGCGATTCGGCATCCCGGGAGTGTGGCAGTCCTGGCAATCGGTGCTAGCGTCGATGCTGACCTCAATGGCGGTGTGGCAGACCCCGCACTCGATGCTGACGCTGCTTGCGATTTCGTGGTGACGGTCTTTGGCTTCGCCTGAATGACAGTCGTGGCAGTCGTTCGGCGGAGTAAAACCGGTGTGGCAGCTGGTGCAGTTACCGCTCTGGGCGTCCGCGCTCTGGTGATGCCGGTTGCGGGCATTCATGTCGGCGCCCCAGAAAGCCGCGTCATGGCAGCTCAAGCAGTCATCGGTATTCGGTGTATCGGTATGGCAGTTATCGCAGGAAAAGCCCTGTGCATCGATTTGGGCGTGATGCTGGTTCTTGATGTTGCCATCGTGGCAGGTAGTACAATCTTCCACCACGACCATGGTGCTGTGGCAATCGGTACAGGTAATCTCGTCACCCACTTCCGGGGTCCGCGGATCGTCCTGTTGTGCCATATGGTGAGGGTTCTGAATCTTGCCCTGGTGGCAGCTCAGACATTCAGACAGTTCACCCACATCCGAGTGGCAGTGAGTACAGTCTCCAGCAAGCGCCGGGGCTGACTCATGGTGCTTGTTGTCCTGCGGCACAAAGTTGTGGCAAACCGAGCAGTCGTTGCCGGTAGTCACGCCAACGTGACACTGGTTACACAGCCCCTGCTGGTAAGCATCCGACTCATGGTGCTTATCGGCAACGTTCGGGCCGTGACATTCGGCGCAGTCGCTCGGGGTCAACTCTTCAAAAGCGGTTGACTGAGTGGTTGCAGTCGCAGATTCGGCGGTTTGTTGAGAAGTGTATGACGAATAGTTACTGTAACTCCTCTCGTCATCATCCCCAGCCCAGACTGTCAGCGGCGCGGCCAAACAGAGCGCGACGCAGAACAGCAGGCAGCAGAGCAGGTGCTTGGCCATCGTGTTCCCTCGTTCTTCCATAGATAATGCCTCCATAAGTTTTCGGTCCATTCTTAGCTTTTATTATTTAAACTTCTTTTTTATTCTTGCAGTTTTCAAAAAACTTAGTGTTTTTAAAGAGTTTCAAAGTCAAAACAGATCATTCACGGAACGGTCATAATCAGCAAAAACCAGGCCAACAAATTCTGACGATTTTTGTCGCATTTCGCGGGCCAACAACAGAGACCTGCGCAAATGCACAGTCGTCAAAAAGGTTAAATTAAGCTAAGGCATTTTCTGTGGATGGGCAGTTTTTGGAGACGGGAAATAACACTGTTAAATGGCAATCAGGCGTGGTGATATCGCCAGAAGGCTGGCGAAATGGCAAGATCAAGTCATTCCAGAGGGTTACTCGACCGGTTCGACCTGAATCCTGATATCGGTCAGCTTCTGGCCATCTTCCAGGCGGATCGAGCTGTCGCGGGTTTGCTGGTAGCGCCCATAGAGTTCACCGGGGGCCGGCGGACCGCCTAGGTTATTTCGCGCCGACAGGAAATAAACCCCGCCCTGCGGAAAGGAGAGGATAAACTGACCATCGGCAGCGGAAGGTTGGGAAACATACAGCGGGCGATTCAGCATCATCGAATCGGTATAGAGCAGCACCCGGACCCCGGCGACCGGCTCACCCTGGAGATCGACCACCCGGCCGGAGATGCTGGTATCACCAAAAATCTCATCGGCCAGCCGGCTGACCTTTTCCGGCACCTCGACCATGGCCATCGAAACCCTGGCAACCTCCCCCTCGCGGATCAACAGCGGGTTGGCCGGGTAATAGCCGAAAAAGTCACCGGCTTGCAGTGGGCCCTGAAAAGCACCGCTGTTGCGCTTGCGGGCTACCAGATAGTAAGTGCCCGGCTGCAATGGCGCTTCAAAAACCCCCTCCTCGTCGGTCGGCGCGGTCATCCCCAACCCCATCCCTTTGAGCTGGGTGTTCAGGTCGGTGTAGATCGTCACGATCGCCCCGGCCAGCGGTTCACCGTTGAAGCTGAGCTGTCCAAAGATGCCGGTTGCCACCCGTGGTTCGACCTCTGGCGAGGCAGGATGGCGATCGACCAGCGACAGATTCATCCCTTCGATCCCCTCCGCGACGACCGTCACCGGATTGCGACCATAAAAGGAGTAGAGTTCTTCTCCGACAGCAATGAAGTAATAGGTCCCGACCGGCAACTTGAGCCGGAACAAACCATCTTCGGCGGTCAGGTTCGACTGGTAGGGAGCCTCACCACGCAGATGCAGATTGTCGACCGGGTAGGCGAGCACCTGCACCTCGGCAACTGGGGTCTTCTCGACACCAACGGTCAGCTTACCGCTGACACTGGTCAGCTCAGCGGCCTGACAATTCAGTGCCAGTAAAAACCACAACAGGCCAGCTAAGAAAATTAATAGACTTTTCATTTCTGTTCTTTCCGAACCTTTTTAGAGAAAAAGCACTATAAACACACTGAAATAGCTGCAATCTTCAGCTGTCGAGAATAACCGTCCCCCCTCCCTGTGGGAGAGGGTCAGGGTGAGGGGAATCTTCAGGGTTATTGCCTCCCATATCCCCTCATCCGGCCTGACTTCGCTAAGCGCCAGGCAGCAAAAAGGTCACCGTACCCTTGGCTTGCTCTACAATATACTCTGTTTCAATCTCTGCTAGCGCCTTGCTCCGCTCCACGCTGATAAATGGCTGCCCCTTGCCATTCTGCAGGTATGCGACCTCAGCATTCAAGGGAAAGCTCCAGAGACGGTAGCCCGACTTGCCCGCCACCAGCGCCAGGTAGACAGCAAACCCTTCACTCACCGATTCAGCCATATAGTCGGAGTTGAACAGATACTCGCCACCATCCAGCTCTTGAATCGATGCCGGCCAGTGTCGATAAACCAGCTGGTAGCTGTCAACCACATTCTGAATGCTTTCCACGGCGGCTATCGCTGCTTGCTGCTGAACCTTCTGCCTTTGCTGAACAATCAATTTTATCTGTTTACCGGCCTGCTGGGCTGCCGGGGTGGATGGAAAATCGCTGATCAGCTGTCGGTAGAGCACCTCTGCGTCAGCAGCTCCCGCGGCTTTTTCAAGTTGATAAGTTTGATCGAACCTGGCCTGGGCTTCATCTTCACGACTACTGCACCCCACAAGACCAGCGCAGAAGAATAGAATCAATAGAAAAGCATGAATATGTGGCAAAGTTTAAACCCTTTCGGTCGCAAACCTTCGGCCTCCATAAGGATGGTCCATCCCACATCCTACCTTAATGCTAGCTAATCATAAAGAAAAATTTATTGGCCCCAACATCCTACCTTACATAGGATGTTCATCCATACTGGTTTCCATAGCGCGCGAAGCGAACTTTCAACATGCCAAAACCATAAATATTTCTCATCTTCTCTCTGGCGTTTTTTCTGCTACTTGCCTAGAATATGAAAATTGTTTCAAGACTCATCACAAACCAGCTCTTTCGAGGAGGCCGATATGGCTCGGGCGCTATCCCCGTTCAGACTTATCCTTCTGTATGTCCTCACGGCCTTGCTCTTTAGTGGCTGTCAGACAACAGCTCCAACCCAAACGCCGCGCCGGTCCGTAACCGGCCAACCGGCCGCCGCGGCCCCGCAAGCAGAAAAAGCGACCGAAATCGATGTCGCCAGACAGGCGACCGCAGCAGCTGACTATTCGCGGGCCGTCCAGCAGTTTGAGCAGCACCTGAAAAAGAATGCAGAGCTGCCGGAACCCGCCTACTACGAGTACGGATTGGCACTGAGCAGGACCAACCAATATGACAAGGCGATCGAGCAGCTGAACTATTACCTTGAAAACGTCGGTCGCCATGGCAACAACTTCTATCCGGCGCTGGAAGAACGTAACCGCGCCCAAGAAAACCGCGCCAAAAAAGCCGAACTTGAGGCCCAAATCGCAGCAAAAGAAAAGGCCCTCAGTCAAAGCAGCGGTTCCCTTGAGCACAGCTGGCAACAGGTGCAGGAGCAGCTGGCCAGCCGACCAGCAACCCTGGTTGAGCCAACAACCGGAATGGAAATGATCCTCGTGGAAGGTGGCTGTTTTCAAATGGGGGACCGGTTCGGCGCTGGCCGGGAGAGTGAGCGCCTGGTGCAGCAGATCTGCGTCAAAGACTTCTACCTCGGCAAATACGAGGTGACCCAGGGGCAATGGAGCAAACTGATGGGTTATAATCCTGCAGAGTCCTCAACAGGTGACAACTTTCCCGTGGAAACCGTCAACTGGACCCAGGCGGTTGAGTTTACCAAAAAACTGGGCGGCGCCCAAGGGGGCTACCGTCTGCCGACCGAAGCCGAATGGGAATACGCCGCCCGCAGTGGTGGACTCAAACAGGTGTACAGTGGCGGCGATCAGGTGAACGAGGTCGCCTGGCATGAGGATAACTCCAGCGGCACCTCTCAACCGGTCGGCCAGAAGCAACCGAACGGACTGGGACTCTACGATATGTCGGGTAACGTCTATGAATGGTGCATCGATTCAGTCAGCGTCACCAACTACGTCACCCAGGAGGATCTGGAAGAACCGGTCGCAGTCATTCATGAAGAGAAGGTCCGCCGCGGTGGCAGCTGGGACAGCGAACCCCTCTACAGCCGCACCGCATACCGCTCCCCCAGAGAACCCGAGTATCGCTCCGCCTACACCGGCTTCCGCCTGGCCCTGCCGGCACCGGCGGCGGGGCAATAAACAACCGGGCAATGCAAACCCGGGCGAGATGTATCTCGCCCCTACAGCGTTTGACCCATCGACCCGTAGGGGCGCCATACATAGGTCATTGTAGGGGCGCCATACATGGCGCCCGCGAGCATGAAACGAATCAATAATTTGCAGGGGCGACCCGGTGGGTCGCCTGTTTCCCAAAAAGGACCACCGAATGCGCCACCTTCTCCTCCTCAGCCTCCTGCTCTGCCTGCTCTGCGGCTGCGAGCAAGCTCCCCCACAACCTGCAGACACACCAGCGCCGGCCGAAAGCAAACCGGCCACCACCGCCGCAGCCCCGCTCGGCACAGGACTGCTCAACCAGCCGAGCGAGCCGATCCTGCTTGAGCTGCCGAGCGAAGCCCTGCCCTACTGGCGCACTGAGCAACAAAGCAAACCGGCGCTGGTGCTGTTCTCTTTTGACCCGCTGCTCAAGCCGATCGACAGCAGTCTGCGCGAGCGCGCCCGCGAGTTGGCCCTTTCCGGTAGCGCAGAGCAGCTGCGCCAACACGGCAGTTACAATGTCGCTGAACCTTTAATCCTGCCAATCCAAACCGTCACGGCGGCTCTCGACGCCAACATGTTCTCCAAAATCTACTGGATCTTCCCCTCCAAAGCACAAGTGGAACAACTCGACCTGGCGCGCTTCCGCAGCCAGATGGAAGAGCAGGGTTTCTTAACCGCTGAAGAGATCGCCAGCCTCAATCTCAACGCCGGCCACTTTACCGGTCAGGTCCGCGGCATCCCTTTTGAAGCGATCCATTATCAACAACTTAGGGACATCAGCGGGCCGCTTGTGTTACATATCGATATGAGCTTCTTCCGCGGCCTCTACGACAACGAAATCAAATCTCCGCTTTACGGACTGCTGCGCGATACCGTCGACAGCCTGCGCGGCCTCAACTGGCAGCCGCTGACCACCAGCCTCTCCTACTCGACCCTCGAAGGGGCGACCTCTCTCGATGTGCGCTTCATGATCAGTAACCTGGCTGAGATGATCCGCAACCCGGCCATGCTGGAAACCGACATGCCGAAAGCCTGGCAGGTGCGCAGCGAAGCCCTGTATGCCGGGGATATGTACAGCGAATCGAAGAAGATTGAACTCTCGCAGCAGATCGCGCAACTGGCGCCGGAAAGCGCCGCTGCCCATTATGATCGTTTTCAGGCACTGTTTTTGAGCAAAAAGATCGAGCCGGCCCTACAGGCACTGCATCAAGCGGTCAAGCTCGATCCCGGCTATGGCGCAGCCTATATTCAGCTGGCGCAGATGGCGGTGGAAGATAAGGATATCGAAACCGCGCTAGAATTGCTCGAGCGAGCCGCACCACTGTTTCCGGACAATCCGTTTATTCAACTCCAGCAGGCCCACCTGCTCACCCTGACTGGCCAGGTGAAGGCTGCCAAAGACCAGCTCGCCAAGCTGCCGCAAACCTGGTCACCGCTATACCACCACCAGGTTCCCGCTGCCATTGCCGATTTACAACAAAAGTTAACCCTCCCAGCAGCCAATAAGGAGCAGACCATTGAATAAAATTGAATCCCTTGGCCCCTACCTGATCCTGCTGATTGCACTGATTCTGCTGGCGATCCCTCCCCACAGCGACTTGCAACTTTCCGAGGGAAAAGCAGCGAAGAGCACTGAAACGCCACCGAGCCCCCCTCTGCTGGAAACCTTTCAAGGCTCACCGCAGCTCTCCCTATTTCCCCGCCTGGGCGACTACCGTCCCGAAGATGGCGAAGAACGGCTGCTGTTCTGGCGTTCTTACCGCGATCACCTGCTGCGAATCTCCGGCGTGGTGAAAGAAAATACCGTCCTCGGCAATAAGGTTTTCAGCTTCCGCGGCATCAAAAGCATCGACTCGGTCGGCCACTTCGCCCCCCTGGCGGTCAAGCCGAGCACCAACTACCGGCTGCGTCTGAAGCTCAACGCCATGCTGCCCGAAAAAGCCAGCACCGGGGTCGGTATTCTGCAGTTCAATAAATTTCTCTGGCTCGGCGAGCAGTACCCGGAAAGTTTGCAGAAGGAGATCTTCGTCGGCAGCAACGAACTGCTGCGGGTTCGTAAAACCAACGGCTGGCAGGAATTCGACCTGCAATTCACCAGCGGCCCGGAAACCCAAATGGTTCACCTGGTGTTGTTCCGTGAAGGCCCGGCCAGTGATCGGGTTCCGGTGATGGTGGATAATATTTCGGTGGAGGGGAATTGATTACGGGCGTGCCAGCGGCACGCCCCTACGTCCACCATTGATACAATTTGTAGGGGCGTCCCGATGGGACGCCCGCATCCTGAGGGGGAATTCCAATGTCAACCAACGACCGGCCAAACCGGCAATCCACCCGATTGCGCGGCTTCGATTACCGCAGCGCCGGCGCCTATTTCATCACTATTTGTTCCTACCAGCGGGAAAGTCTTTTCGGCGAGATATTTGATGGAGAGATGCGGCTGAATGTGATCGGCGAGATCATCGCTGAAGAATGGCAAAGAACCGGTGAAATCCGTGACAACGTGTCGATCGATCAATTCGTGGTGATGCCAAATCATTTTCACGGGATCATTTTTCTCCACGACCTAGGGGCGTCCCGATGGGACGCCAGATCAACGGCCGAACCGAACCAGGATCGGGCGTGCCGGCGGCACGCCCCTACGCGAATGTTTGAATGTATTTTGTAGGGGCGGCCCGATGGGACGCCCGCATCTCATCCGCCCTAACCTCAACCAAAACACCAAGGGCCGCTCGATTGAGCGGCCCTTGGTGTTCCTGGTCAGCAGGGATGCACGTTGCTGCTCCCTACCAGTTTCGGTTTCACATATCTCTTCATCGTTCTGCTCCTTTTCAGGTTGGCTTACTGTGCCGGCGCCAGCTTATGCCAGCCGGTGCTGGTGCTCTCCTTGCGGTGACAGTTCATCGCCCACTTGGCAGATGGAGTTCCGGAGCCCTGTGCATAGGTCGAAACGTTCTTGTCCAGGCAGTTGGTGATCAGCAGCGCCGGCAGGCCGGTTGCGTGCGGGCTGTGGCACTTGGAACAGCTGAAGCTGTGCGCTCGGCCGCTGCCGCTGCCGTCGGTCCCGATCGCCGCAGTCTGGGTGGCGGTGGTGCTGCCGTAGTACCAGACACTGTACTCGGCCGGCTTGGAGCTGGCATCGGTCATCGAGGCACCACCGTACCAACCACTGACGTACCAACTCGGGCTATTGGTGTCCCAGGCGCCATCCATGCCATTTTTGTACGGTCCGTTATCGTAACGCTTGCCGTATTCACTGGTGTTTATACCGACCCCTCCCTGGTTGCCCATCCCCTCGTCGTTGGCCGGTTCGCCGCGGCGGGCATCGAAGATATTGCGCGCGTTGGCGTGGGCCGCCCCTTCGGCGCCGAGGGTCGCGTTGGCGTGACCGTTGACCTGGTCGCTGCGCCACATGGTGGTGTTGGTATAGACCGCCTTGCCGGTGAAGCTGCCGCTGTTGGGATAGTAGTCCATGTTGTTGACATCGCTGCCGTGGCAGGCGACGCAGAGTCCGGAGTTCTCCTCGAGGCTGTCGAAGTCGGCGTCATCGGTCGGCCGGCCGCTGTTGGCGTCGATAAAGAAGCCGCCCTTCAACTTCGAGGTGTTCGAAGCGGAGAACAGACGCGGCGTCGAGACGGTTCCGAAGGTCGCGCCATTCGAATCATAGGTGTTGTCATCGGCGGAGTTGTAGGTCGATTCGTAGGTTGACAACGGCGGCAGATCGGGCGCGTAAGGGTTACCCATCCAGCTACCACGCAGGAATGGGCGCCCGGTCTGGGTTTCGTTGATGCCGGCGCCCACATCGGCAAACGCCTTGTTCAGATCGTGGACATCGTGACAGTAAGTACAGCGGATATCTCCCGAACCTTCCTGGGCCGCAGGCACTACTACGCCACTGCCGTTGATGGAGGTCGCCACCGAGGAGACCTGGCCGCTGGCGGTAAAGTTAACCGAGTGCACCGAGGTGATCCGCCGGCTGAGGCGATAATCAGGGTTCTGGGCTGTGGTGTGCTGGTAAGCATCACGCCGGTAGTTACCCCAGCCGCTGCTGTTGACCCATTTGCTGGTTGCAGAAGAGGCCGGGTAATTGCCACTAGTGTGATTACTGGTGTGCAGGTAACCGTAGTTGAAGGAGCCGCCAGCCGGGTCGGCGTACCAGCCGTGACCGTCGGCGGTGACGTTGGTCTGGGTGTTGCTTTCCAGGGCCAGCTTGGTTTCCGGCCAGCTGCTGCCGTTGGTGTCGGCGTTGTAGCCCCACTCGTTGACTTCGGTATCGGCTCCATGACAGTTCCAACAGATATCCGCCTCGGTGCTGCCGGAGGTACTGGTGCCGCCCAGATGGATGCCGCCGGTCACCGGGAACTGCAGGCCGAGCTTGTAGGCCATGTTGTCGGTCTCGGTGACGCCGGTGGTGCCGGGGTTATCCCAGCTGGTCGGCGGCTCGGGGATGGTGACACTGCCCCCTTCGTGATAGGGGTGACACTTCTTGCACTGGGCGTCCCAGTCGGTGGAGCTGCTGAAGCTGTCGCCCTTGTTGATCTTCAGGTGCGAACCGTAACCGGAGGCATACATTCCCGCCCCTTCGTTATCCGGGTCGACCACTGCCGGACCGAGATAGGGCGCCATATGGCAGGCCTCGCAGGTCAGCTTGGCCACCGAGCCCCAGATGCCTGGCGTACTCGCCTCGTGGCAGAGGCTGGTACAGGTCTGGGTGCTGCCGTCATAGGTCATGCCGCCGAAATCGACGTAATCGCTCGGATCGATAGCACCGCTGCCACTGGCGGAGCCGATATGCCCCGGATGGTCGCCGGTGTTGGCGCTACCACCGTGACAGCTTTCGCACTTGTTGATGAAGGTGTTGACCATCGTGGTGCTGATCCCAGGCGCCGGATCGACATGCTCGTCGTGGTTGCCGGTGGCCGGGGCGGCGTTGGTCAGATCGCCATCGTCGCTGCCGTTGTTGTGGCAGGTGGTGCAGGTCGCCGGCACACCGCTGTTCCACTGCGGGGTCTCGGTGCCGTAGTGGCAGGCGACGTTGGTGCAGGTTCCGTAGCCGTCATAGAGCTCGCTCGGTGCGAACTTACCGGTCTCGCCGGAGACCGAGCCCTTGTACATGGCCGCGGTGCCGCTGTCGTCGCTCGGCGCGCCGGTCAAGTCCCAACCCACTGAGCCGTTAACATGGCCATTGGCGCCCGGCAGGGGATTGATGGT
>CAMYNC010000034.1 GCA_947259685.1 uncultured Desulfuromonadales bacterium
ATTTTCTCGGGATCGGGAGCAAAATGAAAGAGCCTTCCGTTTGGGAAGGCCCTTTGGGTTTTCTGTAACGAACCGTCCGGTTAATCCGCCAACACAAACTTGCCGTCTTTAACCTGGACCATGACCATTGAATCGACGCCGAGACCGTTGTGGTCTTCGGCGGTGATGTTGTAGGTGCCGGAGATGCCGACGTAATTCTTGGTGTTTTCGATCTCCTTGCGCAGCGCTTCCGGCTCGGTGCCGACTTTCTTGATCGCATCGGCAACGATCATGATCGCATCCCAGGCGTAACCGGAATGGGTGTTGATCGGAAACTGCTGATCGTAACCCTTCTCTTTGTAGAGCTTGATAAACTCCTGGATCACCGCTTTCTGCGGATCGCTGTCCGGCAGCTGATCGGCGATCATCAGCTTGGTGGCTGGCATCCGATCGCCTTCGCTGGCCTTGCCGGCCAGTTCGATATATTTCGGGTCGGGCAGGCCGTGACACTGGAACAACGGCAGGTCGATTCCGAGCTGCGCTTTGTTCTTGGCGATGATCGAACCAGCCGGTCCGATGGTCCAGGCGATCAGCGCCTGCGGCTGCAGGTTTTTCGCCTTGGTCAGCTGCGCGGTCATGTCGGTGTCGCGGGTGCCGAAGGATTCTTCGCCGAGGATTTCGATACCGTACTCGGGGGCAAGTTTTTTCATCCAGCGGGCGCCGTCCTTGCCGAAGCCATCGGCTGCGGAAAGCAGTGCGACTTTGGTCAGGCCCTTCTCTTTCAGGTAGCTGAACAGCCGTTTGACGGCGATACTGGAACGCTGCGGTGACTTGAAGACCCACTCAAAGGGGCCGAACTTGCCGCCCATAATCACCGGGTCGCCACCGACGGTCATGAAGATCGGCACCTTGCCCTGATCGGCAATCTTTTTCACGTTCATGCCGGTGTCGGTCAGGGTCGGTCCGATGATCGCCGCCACTTTCTCTTTGTAAATGAACTTCTTGGCGATCGAGGCCGCTTTGGCCGGGTTGGCTTCTGTATCGCCGACTTCCAGGACGATCTGTTTGCCGTTGATGCCGCCTTCACTGTTGAGCTTGTCGACCACCATTTCGGCGACCAGCTTGGTCGGTGTACCGATAAAGGCCGCCCGGCCGGAGAGGTCGAAGAACGCCCCCAGCTTGATGGTCTCTGCTGCCAGGGTCGGGGTGGCCAGCATCAGCAGGACGGTCAATAAAGCAAAAATCCTCCGCATTGCATTGCTCCTTTCAGAAAAAAAAAGATTGAGATTGAAGGTTTAAAAACGCATTCCTCGGCGCGACGGCAAGGAGATCAGCAATCGAATTTACCGCCCGTTCGTTTCACTCACTCGCCAAAAGTAGGCGCCTTGAGGCGAGAGCGCAAAGAACGCAGAGATAATCAGGATGGTTTTGGTTTTCTCTGCGATCTTTGCGCTCTCGGCGGTGGAATCTTTTAAGGTTTGCTCTTCAGGCTGAGTAAAATAGTCAGCCTGATAGAGTTTAAGGAAACCGTTCTGAATTTAAAAGGTTTTTCTCCCGTGCCTATGTGGCAAACACTTAAACAATCTCATCCTGTAGCCGGTTGTCGAACACCCGCTGGCTCTTGCGCTCGGAGCGTGGCAGGTCGCCGTATGCAACCAGCTCCAGTTCCGCCGATACCAGCAGTTGTTTTTTAATCTGATGACCGGCTTCGTGGATCAGTTCCGGGCCACGCTTGGCGGTGACCCCTTCGGCCCGTTCCACCAGCAGCCGCAGGTGGTCGCGGCCGGCAGCATCGCGGGTCAGGTGGATTTGGTACTCGGAGCCGAGTCCCGGCACCGCCGAAAGGATGGTATCGATGCTGCTCGGGTAGATATTAACGCCGCGAAACTTGATCGTATCGTCAGAACGGCCCTTGATCCGCGAGTGGCGCGGCAGCAGGCTACCGCAACTGCACTGCCCTGGGATAATCCGGGTGAGGTCGCGGGTCCGGTAGCGGATCAGCGGTGCAGCCTCTTTACACAGGCTGGTGACCACCATCTCGCCCCATTCGCCGTCGGCCACCGGCTGCAGGGTTTCCGGGTCGAGAATTTCCAGGAGGTAATAATCTCCCCAGTAGTGAATGCAGTCGTGTTCCGGACATTCGATGCCGGTGCCGGGCCCGTACAGTTCGGTTAAACCGGTAATGTCGAACAGCTCGGCACCGCCGAACAGCTCGGAGATCTTCTGCCGCATCGAACGGCTGGAGCGTTCCGAGCCGTAGATGATTTTTTTGACCGCGATCTGGTCGGCGATGCCGCGTTTGTGGATCTCTTCGGCCATCAGCAGGGCCATCGAAGCGGTGGAGCAAAAGACGGTTGATTGAAAATCGAGCAGAAACTGAATCTGCATATCGATGTTACCGGGGCCGACCGGCACCGCCAGGGCGCCGATCTTCTCGCAGCCGAGCTGAAAGCCGATGCCGGCGGTCCAGACGCCGTAGCCGACGGCGATCTGCACCCGGTCAAGGGGGGTGACCCCGGCCATCTGGTAGCAACGGGCAAAAAAATCGCTCCAGTCGTCGAGGTCCTTCTGCGTGTAACAGAGCACTTTGCGTTTGCCGGTGGTGCCGGAGGAGGCATGTACCCGGACGATCTGTTCAAAGGGCACCGCGCGCAGCGGAAAAGGATAGCCGGCGCGTAGATCTTCGGCGGTGGTAAAGGGCAGCTTCTGCAGATCGGCCAGCGACTGGATGCTTTCGGGAGTCACCTCGGCCGCCTCGAAGCGCTCGCGGTAGGTGCTTGAGCCTTCGTAGGCATGGCGGACGGTCCATTGCAAGCCGGCCAGTTGCAGGGCCTGCAATTCCTCGGCGGTATTAAACTCAGGCATAAAGTTCTGCTGGCGCATATCGGGTTTCTCCAAGCGGATATTGGTCAGGCCGGTAGCACCAAGGCGGCTGGCGGCCTGACTGTCGTGACTGGCGGCGCCGAGAAAGGCTGAGCGTAGCGCCGGATCGTTGAGCAGCTGGCTGCTTTTGCCCTGTTCAATGATTTTGCCGTTGCCCAGCAGGTAGGCTCTATCCGAGCCGGAAAGAGCCCGCGCGGCATTCTGCTCGACCAGCAGGATGGTTGTTCCGGCCCGCGCCAGTTGGTGGATGATGGCAAAGATTTCATCGGTAATCAAGGGCGCCAGCCCCAGGCTCGGCTCATCGAGCAGCAGAAGGCGCGGTTTGGCCATCAGCGCGCGGCCCATGGCGAGCATCTGCTGTTCGCCGCCGGAGAGGGTACCGGCCAGCTGTTCATGGCGTTCCTTCAGCTTTGGGAAGCGGCTGAACACCTCCTCCATGCGGGCGCTTTCTTCCCCTTTAGCGAGCCGCAGGGGGATGGCGCCGAGGCGCAGGTTTTCCAGCACCGACAGCTCACCGAACACCTCGCGGCCTTCCGGCGAAAGAGCCAGGCCGAGACGCACCATCTGCGCTGGGCTGCTGCCGGTGACCGGCTTACCATCCAGCAGGATCTGCCCGGCGCTCGGCTTGACCAGCCCCATCAGGCACTTCAGTAGGGTGCTCTTGCCGGCACCGTTGGCGCCGACTAGCGCCACGGTTTCGCCGCTGGCGACTTCGAGGTCGACGCCGAAGAGGGCTTGGGCAGCACCGTAGTGAGCGGTAAGGTTGTCAATTTTCAGCATCGTTTGACTCATAGCGGCCTGTGATCTTCCCTTCCCGTGTGACGCAGCCGGAATGCAGCGCAGCTTTGCAGGGTTTTCGAAGAAAAATGTCTGAGCGAAGCGAGTTTTTTTCTTCGCTGCAAAGCGGAGCGAAATGCAGGGAACCCGCAGGGCAAGGAGTTCGGGCGCCCTTTTCTGCCTACTCTTTTGTGGCGTGACAAAAGAGTAGGGCGTCTGGCGGGACGCGACCCGCCGGTTTTGGTTGTCTAACCGTCAAACCAAATCAAAACCGCCGGGATTCGCCCCGGCAGGCGAGTTACTTTTCTTGCTCGCACAAGAAAAGTAACCAAAAGAATGCGCCCCGCTCCTTGCCCGCCGAAAAGCGCGGCGGGTTCCCTCCGCTCCATGTCATTGGGGCGCGCTCGCAAAACTCGGGCTAAAGCCCTCAGACATTCCTCGCTTTATCGCCCCAATGACATTCCGCTCCGGCGGCGTCACAGGGGGAGTGGGGGATCAGGCCGTCGCATCCATTCTGCCCAGATAGGCCTCCAGCACCAGCGGGTTCCTCCGCACCTCATCCGGGGTGCCGGTGGCGATACACTTGCCGCTGTCGAGGACCACCACATGATCGGCGATCTCCATCACCAGCTCCATGTCGTGTTCGACCAGCAGCATCGTATGGCCGGCCCGGCGCAGTCGGCGCAGCTGGGTGGCGACGGCGGCGGTTTCTTCGGCGTTGAGGCCGGCGACCGGCTCGTCGAGCAGGAGCAGTTGTGGTCGGCCGACGGTGGCGCGGGCCAGTTCAACCCGCTTCTTGTCGCCGTAAGCAAGCACCTCGGCAGGCCAGTCGGCCTTGTCAGCAAGGCCGAAACGGTCGAGGGCTTCCAGAGCGCGCAGCTTCAGTTGCCGCTCTCGGTGGCGCAGGTAGGGCAGACGCAGCATCGCCATCAGCAGCGAATTTCCCCCTTCACTGGTGAGACCGGTCAATACGTTGTCGAGAACCGAGAGCCGGGGGAACAGCTTCAGGTTCTGAAAAGTGCGGGCGATGCCGAGCCGGGCAACCTGGTAAGAGGGCAACGCGGAAATCGCTTCAGCCTGAAAACGGATGGTGCCGCTGCTCGGTTGCAGCACCCCGGTAATACAGTTGATCAGGGTGCTTTTGCCTGCCCCGTTCGGGCCGATCAGGGCGGTCAGCTGCCCTTGTGGCACAGCGAAAGAGACCTCGCTGAGGGCCGGCAGGCCGCCAAAATTTTTGCTGACCTGCTCAAGCTGCAGCATCCTTACGCCTCCGCAGCGCCAGCCGGATTTTAACTGTTTCGATCAGCCCGGTGACCAACCCCTGGGGCAGGAACATCAGCACCAGCACCAGAATGCCACCATGGATGAAATCCTTGTAGGTTTCGAACAGATCGAGCCATTCCGGCAGCAGGGTGATCAGCGCTGCGCCGAACAGCGAGCCCCAGATCGACCCCATGCCGCCGATGACCACCATGATCACCAGGTCGGCCGAGGTGAAGATGCCGAAGGAATCGGGGCTGACAAAGGCATAGGTGTGGGCAAACAGGCTGCCAGCCAACGAAGCGAGTATCGCTGATAGGACGAACACTTTGACCTTGGCGTTGCGGGTATTGACGCCGAGGGCCGCAGCCGCGGTTTCGTCTCCGGCCAGTGCTGCCAGGCCGCGACCAACGCCGCTACGCACCAGATTCAGGCAGAGCAGCAAGGCCAGCAGGGCAAAGCTCCAGAGCAGATAATGCAGGCGCACTTCATCGTAAAATTCAAACTCGCCGATCGCCAGATAGGGAATGCCGGCAAAGCCGCTCGGCCCGCCGGTGACCTCATCCCATTGCAGCAGGATGGTATGAAAGACAAAGTTCAGCCCCAGGGTCGCCATCGCCAGATAGTGACCCGAAAGTCGCAAAGCCGGGATGCCGACCAACAACGCCACCAGCCCTACCAGGCCGGCGACCAGCAGCATGGCCAGCCAGGGGTTGAGACCGAAGCTGACCGTGGCGATCGCCGAACCGTAAGCCCCCAGGCCGAAAAAAGCAGCATGGCCGAGGGAGATCTGGCCGGCGTAGCCGATGAAAAGATTGAGTCCGAGGACGACAATGGCGTGGATGGCGATCAGATTGGTCAGACCCAGGGTGTAGGGGTTGTTTTCGAACAGCGGAAACAGCAGTAGGGCCAGCGACAGGGTTGTTACCCAAAGGCCGGTGCGGTGCAGCGTGATGAAGTAGAGGATTTTTTGTCTGCTGGTCATTGTTTGCTCTTTTGCTATTGTCCAGTAATTTGTGCTGCCTTGCCTTGCGATACCCGTGTGACGTAGCCGGAACGGAGCCGCTGGTTTGAGATCAGGACGGCAAATGTTTGAGGCGTAGCCGAGTTTTTGCCGGCCCTCAAACCAGCGGCGCAGTGCAGGGCACCCGCAGGGCAAGGAGGTCGGGCGCCTTTTTCTGCCTACTCTTTTGTGGCGAGACAAAAGAGTAGGGCGACGTGCGGGGGCGCAACCCCGCGGCCTTGATCCTTCGGCCACCGATGGCTATTTATTTCCTACTGCTGGAAATCTAAAACCGCCGGTTTCGCCCGGCAGACGACTTACTTTTCTTGCTCGCACAAGAAAAGTAAGCAAAAGAATGCGCCCCGCTCCTTGCCCGCCGAAAATCGCGGCGGGTTCCCTCCACTTCAGGAATTCAAGGCGCGCTCGCAAAACTCGCCTTCGGCTCAAACATTCCTCGCTTAACCGCCTTGACTTCCTTCCGTTCCGGCAGCGTCACAGGGGAATGAATGGTGGGGATTTTAACTCTTCAAGCCTTTGTGAAACGCTTCGATGTTCTGGCTAACAAACTTTTTCGGTGCCAGCTGTCTGATAGCAGTCTCACATTCTTCAACATTGCAGAACAAGGACTTCTTTTGAACAGCCAATCCAAGGAGTACCAGGTTCGATAGCACCGGATTGCCAATCTGTCGGGCGATATTGGCGGCGTCGATCCGTTCCCCTTCGCCAGCTTTTTCGGCGCTGATCAGCAGCATGCCATCGGCTTTCAGCAGGCCCTGGTGCACCGGCAGATTCGCTTCCCAGAGCAGCAGGCCGGTATCTGCCTGGCCGGCGCGGATCAGCGGGCTGGCGAAGTCGCCGACTTTGATGGTGGAGAGCACCGTGCCGCCGCGTTGGGCCATGCCGTGGGTTTCCGAGGTGAGGACCGGAATGCTGCGATTGACCGCCACCTGGGCGATCACCCGGGTGAGAAACAGCACGCCCTGACCGCCGATACCGCTGACGATGATCTGCTGTTTCATCACTTTTCCTCCTTAAGGATAGCATCGACCGGGCAGACCGGGATGCAGGTGCCGCAACCGATGCAGCGATCCTGGTCGACCAGCGCGACTTTGTTTTCTTCATCGAAAATCAGCGCCGGGCATTCAAAAGCATTTGTGCATTTGCGGCAGCCGATGCATTTGTCGTTGATTTTGACCAGGGTCGCCTCCTGCGCCTTACGGACGCTTGGGTCCATGATGCAACCATGGCGGGAAATCAGCACCGCGACGCCCCCTTCTGGGCTGCGGATGTAATCATCGGCCTGCTTGAGCAGGGTTTCGAACTGGTCATTATCGTAAGGATCACAGGTCTCCAGAAACTCGACGCCACTGGCTTTGACCAAGGGCTCGATGGCGATCGTCTTGGTCTGTTTCCCGCCGGCTGCAACCCCCATGTGCGGCACCGGCTGACCGCCGGTCATGGCGGTGGTGGCGTTATCGAGAATCACGACAATAATCCGTGCCTGTTGAACCACGGCGTTAATCAGCGCCGGGATTCCGGCGTGGAAGAAGGTCGAGTCACCGATGGTAACGACGATGGTCGGGAAATCGCCGTCCTGCTGGTAGCTCTGGTAAAACCCAGCCCCTTGACTGATGCAGGCGCCCATGCAGTGCACGGTGTTGACTGCGCCGAGGTTCATCCCCAGGGTGTAGCAGCCGATGTCGGAGGGAAAAATCCCCTGCGGAAAGCATTTTTTGATGCTGTAGAAGGCGGCCCGGTGCGGGCAGCCAGGGCAGAGCGAGGGGCGCTGGCCGCGCCGTTCGGCCGGAACTTCGGCCGGTTGCTTTAGGTCGAGAAAATCGGCCAGCACCTGGTGAATGACGTCCGGGGTCAGCTCACCCTCGCGCGGCACATTGCCATTCTCTTTACCGGCCACTCCGGGATGCTTCAGCTGCAGTTCAATGACCGGATAGGTCTCTTCCAGCACCAGCACCCGGTCGTAATCGTTGTGCAGCTGTGCGCTGAACTGCGGACTTAAGGGGTAGGGCATCAGTACCTGGAACAGGTCGATCTGCTCGCTCAAGCCGAGTTCTTCCAGCAGGTCGAGCAGGTGGCCGTAAACGATCCCCGAAGCGACCAGTGCAGTGCGTGCGCGGCTGCCATCGCCTTGGCGCAGGCGCGGTTGCCAAGCGGCTTCCAGAGCGATCTGCTCCAGGTTGGCGTTCAGTTTGCGGTGCAGCGCCGGTAGAAAGGCGGGAGTGGCGGCCCAGCGGGTCGGGTCCTTTTGAAAATCGGCGCCGCGCTGCAGCTTGAGCGGCTCGCTCAAAGCGACATTCTGCCGCGAATGACAGATCCGGGTGGTCGGCCGCAGCACGATGTTCATTTCGTATTTTTCCGACAGCTCGAAAGCCGCCGGGATCAATTGTTTAACTTCGGCCGGACTGGCTGGGTCGATCACCGGCACCCGCGCCTGCAGGCAGAACAGCCGGGTGTCCTGCTCATTCTGCGAGCTGTGTGGCCCCGGATCATCGGCGACAATGGTCAACATGCCGCCCTTGACGCCGATGTATGCCGTGCGCATAAACGGGTCGGCAGCGACGTTCAGGCCAACCTGCTTCATCACCGCCACCGAGCGCTTACCGCTGTAACTCGCGGCCAGAGCAACTTCGAAGGCGATCTTTTCGTTCACCGACCACTCGATATGCAGCGGTTCGACGGCGCGCTCTTTGGCATCGATCACCGCCTGGAGGATTTCCGTCGAGGGGGTGCCGGGGTAGGCGGTGGCGATCTGGCAGCCGGCTTCGATCAGCCCCTGGCCGATCGCTTCGTTGCCCATCAGAAGTTGAATTTTCTTACCCATGTTTGCAAAACCTTTTACCGCAGAGGGCGCCGAGAACGCCGAGAAAATCAAATTGTTTAGGTTTTCCTCCGCGAGCTCTGCGCTCTCTGCGGTGAAAATCATTTCCCCAACAAGCCTTTCGGTCGTACAAACAACACCAGCAGTAGCACCACAAAGGCGACGACATCCTTGTAGGCGCTGGAGAGATAACCGGCCGAGAGCGATTCGAGCAGCCCCAGGCCGAGGCCGCCGAGGATCGCCCCGGGGAAGGAACCGAAACCGCCGAGGATCGCCGCGGCAAACCCTTTTAAGCCGAGCAGCACGCCGACATCGTAATTCAAGGTGGTGATCGGCGTCACCAGCACCCCGGCCAGGCCACCGAGGGCTCCGGCGATGGCGTAGCTGGTCAGTCTTATGCGCCCGGCGGGGATCCCGACCACCGCTGCGGCCGTAGGATTGCTGGCCACCGCGCGCATCGACAGTCCCAGCGGGGTACGATAGAAGAACCAGCTCAGCAAAACGATGGCCACCAGGGTCAGCAGCAGAATCCAGAGGGCTTGTGGCAGCACCGTAGCGCCAAAGATAGAGACCGGCTCATCTGGAGTCAATGGTGGCAGGGCCATGCGGTTTTTTCCCCAGATCAGCTTGATGAAGCCGCGTAATATAATCGACAGGCCGACAGTCAGGAAGATCAGCACCAGGTGATTGTCGGAACGGGCCGGGCGCAGGCCGAAGCGTTCGACCAGCATCGCTGCAAGAGCCACCCCGGTCACCGCCAGCAGCAAGCCGGGAATCATCGGCAGACCAAGCGCAAACAGCGCCGAGAACATCAGCATGCCGCCCAAAGAGACGAAATCAACCTGGACGAAGTTGACGATGCCCATGGTGTTGTTGACCACAGAAAATCCGAGGGCTATCAGCGCGTAGATGGCGCCGCTGGTCAGGCCGGAAAAGCTGTACTGGAGGAAATCGCTCAGTTGGAACAACGGGGCATACTCCTGGGAAACAGAGAAAAAAATATATTCAACGCAAAGGAGCAGAACCGAAGAGGGGGCGCTTATTGGGAAAAATACTTTTCCAGTTGTCCCCTTCGCTCAATCAGCCGAGAATACTTTTCTCGGATTCAAGTCAGTTTGTCTGTGGGGTTATCAGATCTACCGTCGGAAAATAACTTTGGTATCGTCCATGATCGCGGGTCAGCAATTTCAAGCGACTGACAGCGGCATGGGCGCCGATGAAAAAATCGGGCAACGGCGAACGCTTGTTACCTTGCCTGCGGCGGTACTGAAGAAATGCCTTTCCGGCGAGGAAAAGAGCCTCGCAAGGCATTTCCAGCCACTCGAAATTGCATCCGGCGATCGCTTGATCCAGAGCTTCAATTTGCTCAAAACCGATGGAGATTTCGCTGTAAATGATGGGGTTGATAAACAGCGGTCCCTGCTGTTCATAGCGACAGAGTTTCTGCTCCGACCAGTCAGCCCAATTCGGATCGTTGGTCAGCAGGTCAAGGATGATATTGCTGTCGACCAAAACTCCGTTCATGCATCTGACCGGGTCAGGGCCATGATCTCATCAGTGCTCAGTTTTTTTTGCGCGCAGCCGCGAAAGCGTCGAAAGCGGGATTTCTCTTCCGATTCGACCGCCTTTTTGACGAGCAGGACCTGATTACCCTGCTCGACAAATTCAACTTCGCTCTGCGCCTGAATGCCGAGTTTACGCCGAATATGCCGAGGAATTGTCACTTGCCCTTTTGAGGTGACACGCATCTAAAGCTCCTGAGTAAGGAATTTTAAGTATTACTTTATTGGGGAATTAAATAAATGTCAACCTGAGCTTAAACCAGCAGCATGCGGTCAGATACGAACTCTTCGCCGCGCACCGCATAGAACTGCTGCAAAAGATCCTCGACCGACATGGCCGCCTTCTGTTTGCCGGAGATATCCAGAATCACCCGACCGCTGTGCAGCATGATCAGCCGGTTGCCGAGCTGCAGCGCCTGACGCATGTTGTGGGTGACCATCAGCGCGGTGAGCTGTTGCTCTTTGATCAGCTGTTCGGTCAGTTCCAGCACCTGCTGGGCGGTCTTTGGGTCGAGGGCGGCGGTGTGCTCGTCGAGCAGCAGAATCTTCGGTTTCACCAGGGCCGCCATCAGCAGCGTCAGTGCCTGGCGCTGGCCGCCGGAGAGCAGGCCGACGCTGTCTTTCAAGCGTCCTTCCAACCCCAGGCCCAGTTGTTTCAGCTGCTTGCGGAACAGCTCCCGGTCGCTGCCTTTGACCCCTTTGCCGAGGCCGTGACTGCGGCCACGCCGGTTGGCCAAGGCCAGATTCTGTTCGATGGAAAGCGGCCCGCAGGTGCCGAGCAATGGGTCCTGAAACACCCGACTGATCTGGCTGGCGCGGCGGTGTTCCGGCCAGCTGCTGACATCCTGCTCATCAAGGTGGATATGGCCGCTGTCGATACTGTAGCTGCCAGCCAGGCAGTTCAGCAGGGTACTTTTGCCAGCGCCGTTGGAGCCTATCACAGTGATGAAATCGCCCTTACGCACCTGCAGATGGATGCCGGCCAGAGCCAGCACCTCGTTGACGCTGCCGCGGGGAAAGGTTTTCACCAGATCGTTGATGGCAATCATCGGCGAAAAACCTTTCTGCGCAGCCCCGGCAGGGTCAGGGCGACCACTACCAGCAGCGCGGTGAGCAGGTTGAGGTCGCTCGGGGTAAAGGAAAACTGCCCCAGTTTCAGGCTCAAAGCCATGGCGATCGCCAGCCTGTAGACCAGCGAACCGAGCAGCGCGGCCAGCAGCGCCCGGCCGATGGAGCGACAGCCGAACAGGGTCTCGCCAACGATCACCGAGGCGAGCCCAGCGACGATGGTGCCGACACCCATGTTGACATCCGCCGACCCCTGACTCTGGCAGAGCAGCGCGCCGCTGACCGCCGCCAGGCCGTTGGAGAGACCGACGGTGAGGATGATTACCCGGTCGGTGTTGACCCCTTGGCTGGTAATCATCCGCTGATCGGCGATACCAGCTACGGTGATGGCCGGCATAATCGCTTGTTTCGTCAGCAGTTTGACTGCCACAGGTTGCTTCTGCATGGCCAACAATTAGACTTTACGCATCCCGTTGCAGAGCAGCTGATCAGTCTTTCCGCTCCGCTTGTTGTTGAGTTTCAAACAGCTGTTGAACAAATTGCGGTTTAGCAGTCCCGAAATCAGGTGAATGATGACCAGTCCCGAAGCAGTAAAAATCCATTCCCGGCAAATTCTTTATGATCTGCCGGGCAAGTTCGGTGGTTGGCCAAGCATCGCCAGGACGGCGAACGGTGAACTGTTGGTGGCCTTTTCCGGTGAGCGCAAATTTCACGTCGATCCCTACGGTAAAACCCTGCTGGTGCGGAGCAGTGACAACGGCCGTAGCTGGTCGCAGCCACAGTTGATCAATGATTCGCCTCTGGATGACCGGGATGCCGGCATTCTGGTGCTGGCAGACGGCAGCTGGCTGGTCAGCCTGTTTACCTCGGAATTCTTCGCCACCTGGGGCGCTGCGGTTGAACTCTTTGGCCAGCAGGAGGTTGCTGCCTGGCAGCCTTACATCGAGCGGCTGACCCCGGAGCTGCGCGAAAAGTATCTGGGTAATTTCACCCTGATCTCCCATGATCAGGGGCGGAGCTGGAGCGACCTGCGGCCGGTTCCGGTGACCGCACCGCACGGCCCGATTCTCGGCCCGGACAGCGAGCTGCTGTTCCTCGGCAACCAACAGCTCGCCGGACAGGCAAGCATCGCCTGCTACGCCTCTAACGACCAGGGGCGGAGCTGGCAGCAGCGGGGCATCCTCTCAGCGGCCCATGCCCTGGAAGGGATTTACCTCTGCGAGCCGCACCTGGTGCTGTTGGCGGATGGCCGTTTGCTCGGTCAGCTGCGGGTAAACGCTAAGGATGTCGAACAGCGCCAGTTGATGCAGGCAACCAGCGCAGATGGCGGACGCAGTTGGAGTTCCGTGAAATCGACCGGTATCTGGGGTCTGCCGCCGCATCTTATACGGCATTCTTCCGGCGTGTTGCTGAGCAGTTATGGCCATAGGCGCAAGCCGTTTGGTCAGCGGGTGGCACTGAGCAGCGATTGCGGGCAGAGCTGGACGAAAATTCTCAGTATTTCCGAAGTCGACTATCGGGATTGCCAGCAGGCCGAAGATGTCGGCGAAATCTACTACCAGATTCCCGATCTCGGCTACCCGGCGACGGTCGAACTCGATGATGGCTCGCTCTATAGCGTCTGGTACCAGTCACGAGCAAGCGGCGCGGGGGCGATGATTCATGGTTGTCGCTGGCAGCTGCCGGACTGAGCAGCGCGGATTATTGCCCCCCCAAAAAGGAGAACTCATGTTTGCAGTCATTTTCGAAGTTAAACCGACCCGCGCAGGAAAAGCGGAATATCTTAAAATTGCCGCCGAATTACGCGAATTTTTATCCGATCAGGATGGCTTTATTTCCATTGAGCGGTTTCAGAGTTTGGTTGATGAGGACAAGCTCCTCAGCCTCTCTTTTTGGCGCGATCAAGCCGCGATTGATACATGGCGCAACCTTTTCGAGCATCGCTCCGCCCAACAAAAGGGGAAAGAGTCTCTGTTCCATTCCTATCGCATCCGCGTGGCAGAGGTGGTGAGGGACTATACCGAAAGTGATAGAACAGAAGCCCCCGCCGATTCGAATGAAGTGCTAAAGTAACCTTTGACTCCGGGAAGAATCTAATGGCGATTACCCTTGCATTTGACGTTTATGGAACCTTGATCGACACCCAGGGGGTGGTGACGGCATGAAGGGAATTGATTGGTGATCGGGCCGGTTTCCGCAGTGATGAAAGCAGCCTGCGTGCGACGTTCGCCGCAGGCTATTTTTGATCCCTGGGGAATTGAGCCGACCATGACGGTAGCCAGCCTTGCCGGGTTGGCGGAGCAAATTCCTGAGTAGATCGTCACTGATCAGTGCAGATCTGCCGCCGGGAAGAGAATCCCGGTTTCTTTGCTGACGAGGACACGCACAACCCAGTGGCTTGATAACGGGGTCTGAATCCCAACGGTACGAAAACGTACGCCAAGGATTTTAACATTCAACAAAATAAGCATTTTGTTAAATGTTGCTCCAATGACCGGGTAGCTGTAAATTTTGGCCAACTTTTGATACGGGGCTCACGTATATGATAATAGTGAATGGGTATCATGATCCCGAGAATTTGACTTTGAACCTGCCAGGAGCGTTCTTTTAATCCTTAGGCTAAGCAGGATCGTGTTCAAGAACAACTTTCAGTAAAAGCCCAACCGAAAATTCCAATTCGGGCTCCCTGATGTTCTGGAAATGGTGACTTATAAGATAGGTGCGGCGAAGATTGCCATCGGCAACGACATTTGGTATTATGAATTTACTGAATGTCGCATGGGAGGTTCTATGGAACTCACTATAGCTAAGATTTTAGGTCTTTCGAATAAACCCAAAAGCAATTCCTGGGACTTTTGGGTCCCTCAGTCACGGCAAGGACTCCCCAAAAAAGCTTTGATGCATTATCTGGGAGCCATTCACGCTACCCTCACAGAAGCTGAAAAAATCCTGCCGATCACAGCCCGGACCATACAACGCTATCCAATGGATAAAGTATTAAGCCCTGACCTGTCGGGGCATGTGGTGGCACTTGCGAAAGTCTATGCAAGAACAGTCGAGGTATTCGAAGATGAAGAAAAAGCACGGCGCTGGTTAAGAAAGCCTTGCCGTGCCTTAGGAGGAGTCGTTCCGTTTTCCCTTCTCGATTCTCCGATGGGAATTCAGGCGGTAGAAGATGAACTTGAGCGAATCGAGTACGCAGTTTATTCCTGATGCATATTTACCGACTCACACCAAAAAGGTTCGCCGATGATACTAGCGGTGAAGGAGCAAGACGCAACGGCGGCCGCTGGAATCCACGTGGTGTGCCTGTCCACTACACAAGTTCATCCGCCTCCCTGGCGGTTCTGGAATTCCTCATCCACGTTGATCCGGAAGATCTTCCACCAGTGGTTCTGGTAACCTACGAGATCCCCGACGCTCTAATTGAAGACTATACGGGCTCACTGCCGAAGGATTGGCGTAAATCACCTCCTCCCAAAAAGTTGGTAGAGATAGGCGGTGCGTGGATGAAGGCTGGACCCACTCTAGCCTTAAGGGTCCCAGCTGTCCTTTTTCCTGACGGACCAGATACAAATATTCTAGTGAACCCGCGGCACTCCGATTTTCATAAGTTGAATACGATCAATGCCGTGGACTTTGAGTTTGATCAGAGGTTGCTGGAGAAAAAATCTTCCATCTGACCCCTTCGTCTGATAAATGCAGCAAACTGAGAAAACCGCATGATCTGGGAATCGTGCGGTTTTCGTGTGTTTAAAGTAGTGGCTTCTAGGACAATCGCGCCTGCCGAAATTCCTAAGTTTTGAAATGGCCCGGTAGGCGGCCTAGATTGAGGGGTACGGTAACCCTTTGCGCAGATTAATAGCCATACTTCTAAGTCGCTTTCTAGATCGGTTTATTTCTCTTCTCACACGCAAGCTCTAAGCCTTTCCATAGAAACAAAGTCGCGTACGCTCGCCAGGGGCGCCAAGCCTCTGCCCGCGCTATTGCTTGCTTTTGGGTTGGCATCTGGCCGTTTTCCTGCAGTGCCTTTCTCACTCCCAAGTCGCTGTCCGGAAAAGCATCAGCAATTTTTAGCGCCCGCATCGCCACATAGTGAGCCGTCCATGGTCCGATGCCAGGCAACTCGCACATCGAGTCGACAAATGCCTTTAACCCTTGCTCTGCTGAAAGGAAGTCTTTCCCAGCAACGACCTTACTTGCCAGGCCTTGTATGGTGGCCTGTCGATTCGATGTGATGCCGATTCCTTCGATGCCGGCACGGAGAATTTCCTCGGCCGTGGGGAAAAATGTCATCAGTTCCTCAGGGTATCCGTCTTCGCATTTAGGCCCGCAAAGAACAGCGACGCGCCCCGCCAAAGTGGTTGCCGCTTTAACCGAGATCTGCTGACCTAAAATAGCCCTGACGGTAAACTCAAAAGGGTCCCATGCTCCAGGCAGGCGGATACCTGGGTGGGCGGATACGACAGGAGAGAGCAGCGGGTCTTTGCGGAACTTTTGCAGGATTGGCCCCATGTCGGTGTCCAGGTCAAAAATTGAACGGATACGCTGTTCGACTTGCTCTAGCGGCTGACGCCCCTCTTCAAGATATATTTTCAGCTGCAAAGAGTTCTGTTGCGGGCAGTCTGTGACCTTGAACCAGCCGCGACTATCGTTAAGGCGAAATGTTCGCTGGTAATGATTATCCTGAATCGACTCCACGCCGGGAATAACTCGGGAAGCAATAAATGCGAGCATGCCCGCCCAATCAAAGCCTGATTCATAAGGTAAAGCGATAATCGTTTCTCGGTTTTGCATTATCATCGTCGTTCCTGATTCCCGGAGAACTTTGCTTGAGAATCTTTAGCAGGAAGCAGCATGCTCACAGCAAGCCGCTTCTCGGGCGAGAATTGCCCGCTTGCGCGCTGTTCCCCAATGATAGCCGCCGATGTCTCCGTTTGCCCTGAGGACCCGGTGGCAAGGAATCAGATAACCGACCGGATTGTGGCCGGCAGCGGTGCCGACTGCCCGATGAGCTTTAGGGCTGCCGACAGCCTTCGCCAGAGAACCGTAGGAGACGGCAGTCCCTTCAGGAATACTTAACAGGGCTTCCCAGACCTTGACCTGGAAATTTGTTCCCTTGAGCAAAACCTTAAGCGGAGCCTGCGCTTTGCTGCGAGTTTGGCCAAAAATCTGCTTGATAATCTCCCTACCTGCACTCTGGTCTTCAACGAGGGTTGATTCTTGCCAGGTCGCCCGTAATTCACCCAGGGCAATCGATCGAGTTTCTGGTTCAACGAAAGCAAGGCTACAGATTCCCCGTGGGGTGACAGCCAGCAGACATTCGCCAAAAGGTGTCGCATGAAACCCGTAGCTGATGAGGAGGTCTTTTCCCTGCGCTTTAAACTCTCCCGGCGTCATCGCCTCAACGCTGACAAACAGATCGTGCAGGCGACTCGGTCCACTGAGACCAACATCCAGGGCTGTATCAAGAACAGAAACAGAATCACGCAGAAGCTTTTTGGCATTTTCAATGGTTAGATATTGCAGAAAGCGCTTGGGACTGACTCCGGCCCAGGTTTTAAACAAACGTTGAAAATGATAGGAACTCAAGCCGATGTGCTCTGCAACCTCATCAAGGGATGGCTGCTCTAAAGCATGTTCCTCCAAATAGGCAATTGCCTGCTCAATGCGTTTATAGTCAGAATTGTCCATCGACTCTTCTCCATGGCCAGCGTCTTTGTGAGGTTGTTTTCTCTATTTTAAACATGAGGCCTTTGCCGTCATCATACTAAGATTGCGCGGCTTGAAACTACCATAGTGATGCAAGCAAAGGAGAGCCACCCGATTCTTGCTGTTAATTTTTTCCACACCGCAAGAATCGGGTGGTGAGAGCCGGAAACAACTCCTATGCTGTAGTCAAATATAACGACATGAGAGGTAAAGCATGGAAAAGGTTAATACCAAGATGGGGGCTTTCGAGTGGCTGCTGCTGTTGATTCTGTCCGTTCTTTGGGGTGGATCATTTTTCTTTGTTGGCGTTGCGGTTAAAGTACTGCCACCATTAACCATTGTGGTATTGCGAGTCGGTTTAGCGGCGATAGCTCTCAACCTGATTGTCCGAGCGACTGGCCTGCGGATGCCTAAGGAATGGCGTTACTGGAAAGCCTTTTTCGGCATGGGTTTGCTGAACAATATGATTCCGTTTTGCCTGATTGTTTGGGGACAGACGCATATTGCCAGCGGACTCGCGTCGATCTTCAACGCCACCACCCCTTTGTTCACTGTGCTCGTCGCCCATGCGTTCACCAAAGATGAAAAAATAAGCGGCGGGCGGATGGGCGGTATTCTGATCGGTTTTATCGGCGTTGCTGTGATTATCGGACTGGATAGTCTGGGCGGCCTCGGGACCAACACCCTGGCACAATTCGCGGTGCTCGGCGCGGCCCTTTCTTATGCCTTTGCCGGAGTTTACGGACGACGCTTCAAAAGCATGGGGGCTGCACCGCTAGTGACTGCGACCGGACAGGTGACGGCATCAACCCTCTTGTTGACACCGCTGGCGCTGGTTGTTGACCAACCCTGGACCCTCGCCATGCCCGGATTTGGCGTATGGGCTGCGATCGCTGGCTTGGCATTGGTGTCAACTGCTCTGGCCTATATCATCTACTTTCGCATTTTGGCAACGGCAGGTGCGACCAACCTGTTGCTGGTCACCTTTCTGATCCCGGTCAGCGCGATTATGCTCGGTGTTATCTTCCTCGGAGAGCAATTGGCTGGCAAAGATTTAGTCGGGATGGGACTGATTTGTCTTGGCTTGGTCGCAATAGATGGGCGATTCTTCTCTCTTTTCAAGAGAAAGATGAGTCCCACAGATATTGCCCCAGAGAGTGTGGACTAATGTCAAATCGATCTAACTTCGCAGAGCAAAGCAGCCTCTGGTCAGCCGTCAGCAATCGAGATCTAACGGCTCACACCGATTTTATCTATGCGGTTAAAACGATAGGGATCTATTGTCGCCCGGGCTGCCCAGCGCGATTACCGAATCCACAGAATGTTCAGTTTTTCGAAAACCGAGAGGCTGCAGAGCAAGCGGGATACAGGCCTTGTAAACGCTGCAAACCGGTCTGAACGGTAAATAAGGCGTATGCCTTCGGTGGCGACCCGAGTCCGACAAGTGTCGACTTATCAGACATAGAAGGGACCAATTTCTGCCCGAAATCCTCGCCCCGCCGAAAGTGTCCTGTAAGTTGTTCAGTAATGTTTAGACGGTCAGAAAGTCGGCCAGATTGAGCATGCTCTGAATATCGCTACTTATCAGACGCCAAAAGCCCTCGATCACTGGATCTTGGGGTTTCTGATTTACCGCTATATTTTGGACAGACCCGAGAGCGTTTACGGGCAACCTCTTTTTTCTCCCCAACTCACGGATTCAGGTTTACAGAATAGATCAAGGTGCTAGCCTTTAACTTGGCGGATACTTTCAGTGCGGTCAGAAAGGGAGGAACCCATGACTTACGGACAAGGCAGAACCTACAAGAAGATTGAAGTGATCGGCATCTCCAGTGCCGGAATCGAGGATGCGATTCAGCAGGCGGTAACCAAGGCACAGCAGTCCCTGGAGAAGCTTTCCTTCTTCGAGGTTCAGGAGGTTCGCGGCCACATTGGAAATGATGGCAAAGTCAATGAGTACCAAGTTGTAATCAAGGTCGCCTTTGAATTGAAATAGGCATACGGAGCGCGATGAATTGCTCCAAATTTCCTAGCCACTTTGCCCCTGATACAGGGGAATAGGAAAAGCCCCCGATCTGGAGATGGAGGGCTTTTCGCGTTTTAAAAGACATCAGTGACTTTCGGGAATTTCATTGTTCTTCGGCACGTGAAGACTGGTATTTATGCTGGCGAGTATTTACTGCCGCCCCAGATAGCCATGCTAAAATGTAAGCATGTAGGGGGGAGAAAGAGAGGGGCTATGGGGCGTGTTAGTAATTGGTTCCACGATCACAGCTTTCATCATGAGGATCTGGTTGGATTCCGGGCCACGCAGAAAACGATGTGGGAAACGGTTTTTCTGGTAATTTTGGTTGCCACGGTAGTTTTTGCCGTGATCGGGCTGCTGTCCCCTTATATTGCATTTTGATTGGTCCAACTGAGATAAATCCGCATTCGCGAGAAGAAAGCTCCTTTACTTTGTCGCTACAGGGGATCTGTGGGCGTTCTAACGGGTCGAAAAAATTCAAATAGAAGCTGTGCTAAATATAGCGAATTTTCAGACGCATACTCCTCTTGAAATGAACCATTCTAACTTTCAAAAAAAAAGTCTTTTGTTAAAAGTTTGACTCCATCGGTCATCAAGTTTCGGTAACTTGAAGAAAGTTGGGCCAGTGAATCGAGCCGGCGAAATGTTAAAAGTTGGGCCTCAAGCGGTCGATGATCACGAAAGAGGGCGGGTTGTCCAGGATTACCATGGGCATAGAGATGTTTGATCAAAATGAGGTCAGCAGAGAAGATTTAGCAGCAAAATATAATATCTCGGTCCCTACGCTTTATCAAAAGGTCTCGGAGATCAGGAAACGAATTACTGAAAAATCCAATTGAGGCAGCCTTGTTAAGAATTAGGGTGCGTTTTCGTCCCGTTGGTCTTCAAACCCCATAACCCTGGTGCAGAGTCGCAGAAAAAAACTATCTTTAAAAATCTGTCTTGCCTTTCTCTGCCTCCTCTCCGCCTCAGCGGCTCTGTGTAAAAAATAGTCTTTGCGACAATCAAACAATCCTGATCCCAGGTTTGGCGGCCGCCAGCGCGCGGCCGATAATCATCGCCTCTTTACAGCCTGCCTGGCGCAAATCCGCCAGCAGAGACTCGGCCTGATCCGCGGCAACCGCCAGCAGCAAGCCCCCGGAAGTCTGGGGGTCGAAGAGTAATTCTGTTTCCGCCGCCGCTAGTTTTGCCTGCAGCTCAAAGCTTCCGGCCACCAGTTGGCGGTTGGCGCCGTTGCTGCCGGTGGTTTCCCCTTTGCGGTACATCTGCAACGCATGGGGATAGAGCGGCAGCGCCGCAAAGTCGAGTTCGATCAGCAGGCCACTACCTTTGGCCATCTCCAAACTATGGCCGCAGATGCCGAAACCGGTGATGTCGGTGCAGGCGTGCAGCTGGTACTGCAGGGCGGCTGCCAGCGCTGCTTCGTTCAGTGCCGCGACCTGCGGCAACACCGGGTCGAGCTCAGCACGCGGCAGTCTCCCGGAGCGGCAGGCGTTGAACAGTACGCCGGTGCCGAGCGGTTTGGTGAGGATCAGCGCATCGCCAGGCTGGGCACCCCGGTTGGTGAGAATCCGTTGCGGGTCGACCACCCCAGTAACCGCCAGACCGTAGACCGGCTCCAGGTTGTCGGTGGAATGCCCGCCGGCCAGGCAGGCGCCCGCCTCGACCACTTTTTCGTGGCCGCCTTTGAGGATCTCTTTCAAGATGTCCGGGCCGAGTTTTTTCTCCGGATACAGCACCAGATTCAGGGCGGAGATCGGTTTGCCACCCATGGCGTAGATATCGGACAGGGCGTTGGCGGCGGCGATGCGACCGAACCAGAGCGGCTCATCGACCGGTGGGGTGATGTAGTCCGCCGTCGAGACCACTGCCAGTTCGGTCGTGAGCTGGTAAACTGCGGCATCGTCATGCGATTCGAAACCGACCAGCAGGTTCGGGTCGGCCGAGGCGGGTAAATCCTTGAGGGCGTCCGACAGGACCGTCGGACCGATTTTAGCCGCTCAACCGCAGGTGCGGGCCAGGCCGGTCAGAGTGTTTTTTTTGCCGAAAAATTTCATCAGGATCTTCTCCATTGTCAGCTTGCGTAACTTGAAACCAGTTTCGCCGAGATCTTCAGTTTACGGCGAATCCGTTGCGAAAGGGTATCAACGCTCATATTCAGCAGGGCGGTGAGCAGGATCAGCAGCAGCGCCTTGTCCAGTTGCTCATCGGCGATGGCGCTATCGATGTAAAAGCCTAAGGTGGTGATGCCGAGAATCCCCAGGATCGCTGATTCCCGCAGCATCACCTCCCAGCGGTAAAACAGAAAGGCCAGGAACTGGCCGTAAACCCGTGGCAAAACTTCAAACAGGTAGCGGTCGCAGCGCCGCCGCGGGGTATCGACCCGCAAGGGGATCAGGTTGGCGTTGAGGCTGCTCAGGTAGGAGAGGATCGCGCCGTTATGTAGCGAAATGGCCAGTAATGCCGGCAGCATCGAGGGGCCCCAGAGCTGCACGAACAGGTACGCAAGGATATATTCGGGGGTGGTGCGCACCACGATCAGCCCCCAATGAACCAGCCAGCGGGTGCCCCGCCCACTAAAGTGAATGCTGGCAAACGGAAAACTGGCGAGTGCCAAAAACGCTGTGCCGACCAGGGCGATCTGGGTGAGCAGCAGGGTGTTCCAGATTCCTTTCAGCCCCTCATCAAGGAAAATTTCTTTGCCCCAGGACCAGAGCTCCGGCCAGGAAAAGCTCAGCGTGAAACTGCCATCGTAAAAACCCTCCCGCCGCATCGGCCAAGGCAGAATCTCATAGCTGAAAAACCTCAGTACATTCTCCAGCGACAGGGACAGATCCTTGGAGATCAGCAAAAAAGCCAGGACCACCGGAATCAGGATAAAGCGCGGTTTGGCCCAGAGCCTTAGCGAGGCGATCAACAAAAAAAAGGCATAGAGAATCGCTGCCGCCTCCGAATACAGTCCCTCGCGAAAGGCGGTTTCCAGATGATAGCCGAGGGTCGGTAGGCCGATGAAGCCGAGGATGGCGCTGGAGCGCAGGGCGCACTCGAAGCGGTAGCTGGTGTAATTCTTGATGTCGCGGTAAACAACCGGCAGGATGCCGAAGATAAAACGACAGAACCACCCGGTCCCTGGCGGCAGACCCTGCAGCGGACGATGGTCTGATTCCTGCTGAATTTCAGCATAGACCTTGGCAAAAATCCCCGCATAGGGGATGGCGATCGCCAGCACGCCGCAGATCGGATTGAGGCCCACCAGTGGCAAAAAGATGAAGGCCCAGAAAATTTCGTGGATGGCGCGGATAAAAGCACAGAACAGCCGGATTGGTCTCCAGGCGAAACAACAGGCCAAGCAGACGCCGCTGAGCATCGCTAGAAAGATTCCGCAGAGGGCGAAGACGACCGTGTTGAGGAATGCAGCGAGGATTCCCACGAGCGCTGGTAAATCGGGGGTCAGAGCACCCCAGCCCATCCGGCTGAGCTCTTGCCAGGGATCGAGGGTGGTGATTTCCAGGTCGGCAGCAAAGATCGCCGCCAAGGCAATGGCCAGGAACCAGAGGCTGGTTCTCAGCATGGTCGGTACAACTCTTTCAGTTTTTCGCCGGTCACCGCTGCTTTCGGCAGGTCGAAGTGGATACGTCCGGCGCGCAGGCCGATGATCCGTTCGGCGAAACGCAAGGCAAAATCGACCGAGTGCAGCGAGGTGATAACGGTTTTATCGGTAGCCATGATCAGTTTGACAATCGCCTCGCCCTGATGGATATCCAGGGAGGCGACCGGTTCGTCGGCCAAAAGGATCTCGCTTCCGCGGTAGATCGCCCTGCCAACCGCCACCCGTTGTTGCTGACCGCCGGAAAGTTCTCCGACTCGCGTGCGAACTTTATCCTCCAGCCCGAGTTGTTTCAGAATTTGCATAATTTCTTCCAGCTTACTTGCTTCCGGTTTTAGCAGATTACGCAGATTGCCCAACCAGGGCTGGCGATCGAGCTGGCCGATGTAGATGTTATGGAAGACTGAAAGCTGCGGCACCAGGGCGAACTGCTGATGAATAAAGGCGGTTTTTTCAGCCTGCAACTGGTAGAGTTTGCTCAGCAGGGTGGTTTTGCCGGCGCCGCTCGGACCGATCAGGGCGACCTTTTCCCCCGCGCCGATCTGCAGGCTGATTTCCCGCAGAGCGATCACATTCGAATAGGCCAGATCGACCCCCTGCAGGTCGAACAGAACCTTATGGTTTGCAGCAGTTGCCAAATTAGCCTGGACTGTCATGCTCATCCATAAAAAAATCTTGATCCCAAAATGAAATATTACCGCCCGTTCGTTTCACTCACTCGTGGGCACAGAGAACGCGGAGAAAACCTTAAAACTAATGAAAGCAAGGAGGAATGAGATGAAAAAGATAACTACCAAAGAGGTGAATTTAGATCTTGGATTTTATCTTATTTATCTTGCCCATCCCTGTTAAAGAAGCTTTCGCCCTTCTCTGCGAACTTTGCGTTCTCTGCGGTGAATTCTTTCCGGGCTTGCTTTTAACCTGAGTAAAAAAACCTTAGAAAGTATTTCTACTCCCGGAAAATCCCGATCGACATCCCAGTGTCCAGAATCGGCTGATACATGCTGTTATCGGCCTTGATAAAGCTGCGCCGTGGAAAGCTGGCCAGCAGCTCGGAATCTTTCAGGGCGATCAGCGCCTGCTGGACCTTCTCGAGAAAACCTTTGCCGTACTTTGCTTCGACATCGCCGCGGATCGTCCAGTTATAATCGGGATACTCGGGGGTGGCCCAGATGACGTTGACCTTTGTCGGATCGATCTTGCCCTCGCTGACCTCTTTTTCCCAGACCTTGAAATTGACCGCGCCGACCTCATAGCTGCCTGACTGGACCAGGGCGATGGTTTTGGAGTGATCACCGCTGAAACCGACCCGTTTGAAAATCTCTTCAGGTGCCTTTTTGAAATGCTCGCGAATAAAGAACTCCGGCATCAGCCGTCCCGAAGTCGAACCCTTGGAGCCGAAGGTAAAGGTCTTGCCGGCGATCTCGTCCGGGAAGGGGGCCTGGTAGGAGAGACCGGTGCTGGTGTTGGCGATCAGATAGGTGACGAACTGCTGGTCCTCTTCGCCCTGGGCGATGGCCAGCGAACCGGGTACCGCCAGCCTTGCCTTGACCCCGGAGAGGCCGCCGAACCAGGCCAGTTGGACTTGGTTGTTTTTGAAGGCCGCCACCGAGGCGGAATAGGACTTCACCGGCACATAGCTGACTTTGATGCCCAGCTCTGCGGATAGGTAATCGGCGATTTTGCCGAAGCGCTGCTGCAGGCGGGTGCTGTCCTGGTCTGGTATGGCGGTGAATTTGAACTCTTTGGCCAGGGCCGGTGACAGGCTCAGCGCCAGAATCAAGAGTGAAATGAGCAGGATTTGCCGCAGTTGGTTCTGCATCGAAATGTACCTCCGGGAGAATTATTCATGCCATTTGCATGTCGATTGTCGACCGTTTTGGTTGCTTATCGCTAAGGCTAGCTGACCATGGCTGAGCTGGCAAATGGGTAATATCGATATAGTCAAGGCTAGCTATCGGTATTATCGATGGGTGGCGGAGATTTAGGCGCACTCGTTTCTTGCTCAGGGGAAAGCTGCTTAACTGAAAATCTCGGGCAGACTGTCAGTAGCTTTAACGCAGAGGTGGAGAGGTGCTGAGTGCGCAGAGAAAACCGATTGTCTCGGCAGAGGGCCAGGGTGAGGGATTAGGTCGTAGCAATTGCCAGCTATGCACCCTCATCCGACCTGCGGCCACCCCCTCCCTCAGGGAGAAGGGTTCAGCGGAAGATTCGTTCTAATCAGAAACTGCGAAGGGCAATGTCGCTGTCAGTGATCAGCTTCGTTAACCTCCTGAATGAACTGCTCAATGTCGGCTGCCACGGGTGCATCCAGGGAGAAGCTGGTTCCATGGATGGGGTGGAGAAACTGCAATTGGTGACTGTGCAGCGCCTGACGTCCTAAGCTGCTGGTCTGCGCTGGGGGATTGCATCGCCAAGCGAGATAGTCTGCGTCGTTCATGGTGTAGAGAGCATCACCAGCAATCGGATGGCCAATTGCCGCCAGGTGGACGCGCAGTTGATGAGTACGACCGCTGGCGGGGCGTAGCTCAAGGAGGCTGTAACGATCGTTGAGTTTGCGGATGGTCTGGTAGTGGGTGACGGCCGTTTTCCCTTTCGCTTGGTCTATCCCAAAGCGGGGAATCCGGGCACCTTTGACCGGGCCAATCGGCAAGTTGATGGTGCCGTTCGCGGGGCTGGGGCAACCGTTGACCACGGCCAGGTATTTCTTTTCGACCAGGCCTTCCGCAAACTGCCCAACCAGTTGACTGAGCACCAGCTTGTTCCGGGCCAGCAGCACCAGCCCGGAGGTGTCAGCGTCGAGGCGGTGAACCGGGTTGGCGTCCGGGAAAGAGGGCTGGTGGCGATGGCGTAGATGGAAAATCAGGTTGGCATTAACGAATTTGCCGCCACTGTGGACCCGCAATCCCGCCGGCTTGTTGATGCCCAGCAGCCATTCATCTTGGTAGACAATCGTATAATCGAGGTTGACGGCTGGCGGGTCGATTTTGGGTAAATCGCAACGGATACTGTCGCCCCGGGCAACGATTAGAGTCTCGTCACAGAGGACACCGTTGCAAAAGATTCGCTCCTCCCCGAGCAGCTTCCGCCAGGTTGCTGCCGGCAAATAGGTGAAGCGGGAGGCTAAATACTCAACCACGCTCAGGCCGTCGAAGGCTGCGGGGACTTTGGATGCCACATTCATGGCGGATATTCTACTACAGGACCGAGATCTTTGCGGGCTTGGGCGCAGGTGCTTTTCTCGCCAAACTCTGATCAGCATAAATCAGGGGCCGGCTATTTGGTCGCTAACAACCGGCCCCTTTGATATTCTACCTTTTCAACTTGCTTACTCAGCGGTTTCAAAGAAGAGCAGGCTGATGGTCTGGTTATCGCTCTCTTCGATGGCGATGATTTCCAGTTCATATTCGGTTCCGGCTTCGAGAAACTCTGGCGGAATGCTGACGCTGGTGGTTTCGGCCGGCACATCTACACTGTAAACGCGCAGCGGGTCCTCTTTGGTGACGATGACCTGATAGCCGACAATGTTGACCGGTTGCTGGGGGGAATTGAAGGCGGTCGTCATGGTGACAGGCTCCCAGGTGACCAGCACCATGCTCGGATCGACCACTTCGCCATCTTCCGGATAAGTGATTTCCGGTCCGGCCGGGATCAGGTGGGTAAAGTTGGTCTCGCCATCCTGCTCAAGGCCATCCAGGGTCAGGGTTTCAAACTCGTACTCGCCCTCTGGGAAGCGCTGTAGAAACTTCGTCATGGAAACTTCGTCAAGGGAGGGCTCGGCGCTCTCGAAGAAGAGGTCGCTCAGTCCCTGCATTTTCAAACTTCTTTTCGGTTTGACCCTCAGGATCTTGCGCTCATAGGGGTCGAAAGCCTCCAGTAGAACATAGGGCTCTCCGCCCACCAACGCCTGGACCCCGATATCCTCATCGGTCTCGTTGAATTCGATAAAGAATTTCAGGGTCGCCAGGGTCAGTTCGTTCTCGTCATCATCAGCCCAGCTTGGGGAGATGCTGAACAGCAGCAGGATAATCGCCATTGCCAAAGGGAAAAAGAACCCATTGAGGAATACCTGCTTTCCATCGCTTAAGGATTTGTTGCTCGTTGTTCGCCACATAACTGCCTCCTCTGATTGCTAGTTGTTTGGAAGAGATGTCTGGACCTGAAAACAGAATAGCCTGTCAAGATTGCCGGAACCTTTCCCGAAAATTACAATATATGGCTGCTCGCATTGGTTTGCGGCACATTGGAAAAATTTCCCCCGGCCGCATGAGGAAAATCCCGCCGGACAGAACCGAATTGCTGAGGCCGCTTGCCAAGGAGGAGGCAGCCGCTAAAGATTAATGGGGCGCAAATCTATAGGTATTCCCCGGCTCTATCCCCGGCCGGCGAGCGCAGCTTGGCAAATGCCAGGGCGACTTCTGTCTCAGACCCGCTACCTTAAGTTTAATCATCAAGTTATCCTCCTCGATTTAATATCCTCAATCCCCGCAACAAAGGCGCTCCGGAATCCACCCTTATCGCCGAATTCACTGACCTGGTCGATATTCTTGATGAGGCACTGCCTCTAAGCAGATATAAGATTACTGGATAGGAATTTCATCTCTCCCATTCAGTCAATGCACCACTTCTATCAACTGTTATACTTATTAACCCAGAAACCGCAGTTGAGCGCGAACAAGATGTGCATCAAGAGGTTGTGCAGATTTTCGTGATCCAACTGCAGTTTCTAGGATTAATCAAGGACTCCGATTAACCCGACCTCTGAGGGAAAGACATGGGAACTGTAACGAATATTACCAGGGTCAAATTCTCCGTTGGCGAATTGGTTCACCATCGGCTTTTCGACTATCGCGGGGTAATTGTAGATGTTGATCGAAATTTCCAAGGAACAGAAGAGTGGTACGAAACAGTCGCAAGGTCTCGCCCCCCGAAAAATAGGCCTTGGTACCATGTGTTAGTTCATGGGAAAGCACATTCCACGTATGTGGCTGAACGGAATTTGGCACCTGATGATAGCGTCGATCCCATCAATCACCCTATGCTAGAACACTTCTTTTCCAAATTCGAGAATGGGACGTATTTTCGCAAAGAAACGGTTAACTAGTTTGGCAACTCCTACCGGGGGCTATCAACTCGGACAATTCAAACGCCGCTACATCCCATCGGTTTTTGCCGGCGCTGGCTTGCAAAGCTTGCTATCCAAAGGTCATCCTGCCAATACAACAATAAGGTAGCCCCATGAGGTAGGCTGGAAAAAGTGGCCGGATTTATTTTCGGGCCGATTCATCCCATGATTCACCCATTCCAAGACAAAGAACGACTCAGCCTGTTTATGCTGGCTGAGTCGTTCTTGCGTGTTCCCCCAATGTGATTCTGCTTTTCCTCAGCGCTCAGGAGCGTTTTTCACAGGCCTTGACCGCATACTCCGCCACCGCGGAACTCTATTCGGGGCACGGCTCCGAAGGGAAGAGCGAAGAATGGCAGGCGCTGCAGTCCCTGAAAGGTGCAAATTCGAATTCAAAGGTTGCCGGGTTCCAGACTTGGGTATGGCATGAGATACATTCGTAAAGGCCATCGCCGTTGGGGTCCAGCAGGTGGTGCCGGTTGACGTGGGTGCGCGGATCATTGCCGGAGGGTCCTGTTTCCGTATTGACATGGCAAAGCCGACAGTCCGCCTCTTCATCGCGCTCGGAGCAGGGGATGGCCTCGTGCTGCAAATGGAAACCGGCTCTCACCTCGGCGAGAAAGACCGGGTCAAGCGGCTCCGTACGCCCCACTTCGGTGAAGAAATCATCCACCGAGACGGGTGGCGCTCCATGGCAGGAAACGCAATTATTCGGGAAGGTGACGGGGTCGACGACATGACAGGCGACGCAAGCTGGGCCGGCCCCACCCTGCAGGTTGGCCCCGTGGCACAGGCTGCAGGCGCCGAGCAGGTTGCCGGCATTGTAATGGCTGACCAGATAGATCTGGATTTGTCCAGCGTCATCGAGGTATTCGAATTGCTCGCCGTACCAGTGCAACAGATCCTGTTTGCTCAGGTCGGCAGGATCGTATGAGGGATGCGCAGTTCCCTGGTTGTGGCCATTGTTGAAGGGCGGAAATGGATCATTGAAATTGCCATGGCAGGCGGCGGCGCTCTCACAGCCGGCTTCCAATCTGCCGATCGGGATGTTGAAGCGGGGATTGCTGCCGGGGCCACCCGGCTGTCCATGGCAGCCCTGGCAGGCCTTGATGTCCATTTTTGCCGAACTGCCGTGATTGACTGGATGTTTCCAAGGAAGACCGGGGTCAAAAGAAGGCGGATGGATCATGAAGGGCGGGCCGCCGATGTGGCAGGAATAGCAGCTAACTGCACTGCCGTTGCCTTTGAAATCGATACCGTGGCAGACCTGGCAACCGACCAGGTCTGTATTGGCTGCGTCGCCATGGGAATAGATCCAATCGGGACCGTGGACATTGTTTCCTGCAGTAGGCGCGCCTGAACTGCTATCCGAGCTGCCGCAGCCGTAAAAAAGGCAACTCAATATAATCAGCACCAGAGAGATAGCTAAACATCTGACTGGCAATTTCGACGATACTGATCTAGGCATGTCTCACCCCTTTGGGTTTTCGTCATTAGCCATGGCAGGGACGGCAGGCGGCGGACGATCTGGGATTGCCATGACAGCGAAAGCAGGGACTGGGATCGATGCGCGCGTCGATCCGGTGCCGGGCGACATAGTCTCCGCGGTGCTGCAGCCTTTTATAGTTCTCGGTCTGATACTTGATCGAAGGTTTTAATTCAGAGCTGGGGGTCACGTGACAATCATTGCAGAAACTCTGCGCATGGCAGATGCTGCACAGCTTCTCATCCTGATAGGCCAGGAGTCGGTGTGAATCGGTAAAGGTCGGGATGTGATTGTATCTGGCGAAATCGATCGGTTTGGTTTCGTGCCCGTGGCACCTGACGCAATAAACCCGGCGTTCGGCCATCTCGAAAATCGGCGGATGCGACCGCGGAAGTTCGTAACCGGGTTTGGTCCCGCTGCAGGAGACAGACAGCAGGAGAAGCAGCAGCGACAAAGCTCCCAAAGGAAAGATTCGGCAATTATAGATTTTCTTCATTTCCCAACTCTCCGATCGTCTATCTGCCGGGCCGAGACTTTTCAAACAGATAGTCCACGACCAGTAGATAGCGGTGATCATAATCATAATAGGGGTCCGAGGTGTAGTCCGTGGACAGTTTTATCCGCAGTTTCTCCTCAAAGAGTTTCCAGCCGATCCCCAGCGACGCGAACAGTGAATGGTCTTCATTTAAATACTCTTCATCGTAGTGGGTATAGAGCATATCAGCGGTGAGGAACATGGTTTTCTGGTCAAGAAAGAAAAAACACCTGCCCAGCAGATAGCGGTTTTCCGGATCATCCCCGTCCATGCGCCCCAGTTCCGCGCCAAGCTGAGAGAGGATGTTCCACTTATAGGTGAAAATGCCAGAGTAGTACTGGGCATTGCCGAAACGTTTTTCGTAATCGTAATGCTTCACCTTCACCCCAACTTCGATCGATTCACTGGGGTACCAAAAAGCTTCGGTGCCGACTATCTGGGTCGTGCTTTTCAATTCGGCCTGGACTTTGAACGCCTGATAAAGATTACGGTTGCCAGAAAAATAACCATCCGACTCATAGCGCGTATAACTGGGACGAAATTCAAAAGCCCCCTTTGCAAAGCGGGCCTCGAAGGTTTGTTCAGCCCATTCATTGATGTCGAGATTACGAGTGAGCATACCCAGCAGTAAGATGTTCGGGAGGGTCAGGGAAAAATCGAGCCCGAGCAGTTCTTCGTCGAGTTTTCCATCATTGCTGAGAACCTTATAAGAAAGCCCCAGTTTGTGCTGGCCTGGCTGTTGCCAGGAAATTCTGCCGCCGAAGATACTGTCTCCGGAGCGCCCGTCGGTGGTCTCCAGGCTGACCGGAAACCCTCCATAGATCGATGCCGACCACTCGGGACTCAGATCGGTTTGCACGCGCAGACCGTCAATGCTCTCGTTAGAGACCCCATCAAAAATATGCATTCGTCCCAGTTTTAAGTTTGTTGGTGAGAAAGGCAGGGGATATTCGAGATAGCCGTATATCAGTTCACCTCTTGAGTTTTTATTAAAATAATCTCCGTCATCATGAGCAACCCGCCCCCAACCCTGAAAATGAAAAGAAAGTCCTTTGCTGTCGGTAGGCTCGTAATCAAGCTGCAAATATTCATAGAGGGGTACGACATCGGCCTCGTTTTTTTCTACGGTGTCCCTATCGAAGGAGCGAAGGATGGTTTTTGAAACAATCTGCAGTTCTGCTGCCTGTACCCCGGGCGTGAGAATCAGCAGAAGAGCCAGCGGCAGCAGGACCGAGCAGAGTCGGTAGCATGTCAAAATGAGGCGTCCGAAACCGCGGTCAGGGTTATCGGGTCCGCCTCTTCGGCAGGCCCTTCTGCGGAGTTCAGCTTGAAGAATGGTCAGTAAATTCGACAAAAAAGAGATTCCTTTTATCGCCATTTCCTCGCCCTTGTCGGGTTATCTTCCCCCCGGGTTTCCCCGCTCTGCCATTTAAGTGCCCTGCTTCAAAGAACAGGCTTTTTCTTGACCGGCAGGTTGTGGGGGTTCAGGTGGCATGTCAAGCAATTCGAATAATAAGCTATCAGCTTGGCGCTGTGGGGATTTTCATGGCACTGGGTGCATTCGGGAAGCAGCCCGTGCTCATCGTGGCAGATGGTGCAGTTGACTTTTCCGTGCCGGCTCGGTGTTTTGCTCCAGGTCGCATAAACCGTTTCGTGACAGCTGCCGCAGGTTCTGGCCCCGGAGTCCGGCGCGAAGGCAATCTGCAGCGGACTGTGAGCCGGATGGCATTGCCCACAGCTGGTGGGCTCTTGGTCTGCAAAATGCGGCTCGTGGCATTCCAGGCAGGAGGGGATGGTGCCGTGCCGACCAGCATGGCATTCGGTGCACCCCACCTCGCTGTGGGCACTGGGATATTTCTGCAGGGCCTCAGGCTGTTCCTGGTGGCATTCGATGCAGAGGTCTGCCAAGTCATCGCTGCTTGGGACTTGCAGCGGGCTGTGGGGTTTGGGGTGGCAAGAAGAGCAGTCGTCAAACGTTTCACCGTGGGGAAGAACATGGCAATTGCTGCAGTTGGGCATCAGTTCAGCCCAGTTATTCTTGCGCGGATTATAGGCATGGATGATCTGGTGGCAGCCCTGACAGTAGAATTGGTGCCTGCCACCGGCTTTGCTGAGGTCCCCATACTGCGAAGGGTGACACTGACCACACTGAATTGGGGTGAGGGGGGGCGGTTCGATATTATAGGGAGCGGCAGGGAGCTCGGCCGCTGTGGAGGATGCGGCGCAACTTACTGTCGTTCCCCACAGCAGGAAAACCAACAGGATCAAGCTGGATGTAAGCCCTTTGCCTGAGCCAACCGACATCAGATCCCCTCACCGTTTTGTTGCATATCAAATATACCAATATTAGGAATAAGTCGTTGTTCTGCAGTAGCTTCCAGGCTTTGAGCCTTGCCTGTATATTTCCGAATAAATGACAACTTCGGCGACTAAATTCTGTTTTTCAATCGGCCCGCTGATATTCTTTGCGGGCGCCAGATCCCGAATGGAGGTGCCGATAATTTATAGAGAATTGTTTTGTTTGAGTTCTGGCTTACCGGTTGGGAAACCACTCCTCCCGTCGATTCTTAATGAAAAGTCAACCTGCTTTCCTTTCTAATGTAGACCGCAAGCTGCTGTCAATCAAAAATCCCCGTAGCCAAAGTCGCCCCTGTTTCTCTTACCAACCCGGTCTGTTTCTAACCAGATTGATAATCAATACTACCTGAAGATCAGCAAAGAGTCATGCGCGGTTTTTCCCGTCGGCAGTAAACAACCGGTTAGCGGTGCTATCTTCATAGTTCAATTGCTTCAGTTACGGCGGGTTGCCTGAAAACAGCTATCTCTCAAAGGATGTCTTCAAAAAGTGACATGTCGCTAAATAGATACACGCTGAGAGGTGAGAATCCCGCTGTCGGCAACCCTTTGAACAGCAGAAAAACAAATTGTTTTTTCAATAGCTTGCCAAGTTGTTCGCAGCCGCTAAAGTTTATTCAACCTGACTGGCACAGGCTTTGCGCTACTGACTCTACAGCTGCCGGTCGCACAGCTATTTAGCGACCGGTTTTTCAGGTTTAAAAAGCTGCTGGAAAATAATGAATAATCCCCACCAGAGAAGGAGAATGCAATGAGCAAGATTTACGCGACGGCCGCTGCGGCGCTGGACGGGTTGCTGACCGACGGCATGACCGTCGCCGCCGGCGGTTTCGGCCTCTGCGGGATTCCGGAGAAGCTGATTGTCGCCCTGCGTGACAGCGGGGTGAAAGAGATCACCATCGCCAGCAACAACGCCGGGGTCGACGATTTCGGCCTTGGACTGCTGCTGCAGTCCAAGCAGATCAAAAAGATGATCTCATCGTATGTCGGCGAGAACGCCATTTTCGAGCAACAGTTCCTCAATGGCGAGTTGGAGCTGGAACTGACCCCACAAGGCACCCTGGCGGAAAAGATGCGCGCCGGCGGGGCGGGCATCCCCGGCTTTTTCACCCGCACCGGTTACGGCACATTATTAACTGAAAAGCGTGAAACCAAGCAGTTCGGCGAACACCAGTACGTGCTCGAAGAAGCGATCCAAGCCGATCTGGCGATTGTCAAAGCATGGAAAGCGGATACCGCCGGCAACCTGGTGTTCCGTAAAACCGCGCGTAACTTCAACCCTCTGTGTGCCATGTGCGGTAAGGTGACGGTGGTTGAAGTGGAAGAGATTGTTGAGGCGGGCGAGCTTAACCCGGACCAGATCCATCTGACCGGGATCTATGTCGACCGGATCATTAAAGGCGAGAATTACCAGAAACCGATCGAACAGCGCACCATCCGCGGCCAGGTGACCGCCAAGGGACTGACGCCGACCCGTGAGTGGATGGCCAAACGGGTGGTCCAGGAGTTGCGCGACGGCTACTACGTCAACCTGGGGATCGGGATGCCGACCCTGGTGGCCAACTGCGTGCCGGAGGGGATGACCATCCACCTGCAGTCGGAAAACGGTCTGCTCGGTCTGGGGCCCTTCCCGAGCGAAGAGGAGGTGGATGCCGATCTGATAAATGCCGGTAAGCAGACTGTCACCACCCTGCCGGGTTCGAGTTTTTTCGATTCCGCGTTTTCCTTCGGCATGATCCGCTGCGGGCGCATCGACCTGTCGGTGCTCGGCGCCATGCAGGTCTCGAAAACCGGCGATCTGGCCAACTGGATGATCCCCGGCAAGATGGTCAAGGGGCCGGGTGGGGCGATGGATCTGGTTTCCGGGGCGAAAAAGGTGGTGGTAATGATGGAGCACTGCGCCAAGGATGGCAGCCACAAAATTCTTGACGAGGTGAGCCTGCCGGCCACCGGCCGCCAGGTGGTCGATCTGATCGTCACTGATCTGTGCGTGCTTCAGGTTGATAAACAGCAGGGTCTGGAGCTGATCGAGCTGGCAGCAGGGGTCAGCGTGGATGAAGTTCGTCAGAAAACCGGCTGCGCCTTTCGAGTCGCTACCGGACTTTAGGAGCTGAAATTATGGATAACAAAGTTGCAATAGTCACCGGAGCGGCTAGCGGCATCGGCCTGGCGGCCGCCCAGGCGTTAGTGGCCGCAGACGTACAGGTGGTGATGGCCGATATCAAGGCCGAAACTCTCCAGGCGGAAGCGGTGAAAATAGGCGCCTTAGCCTTCCAGGCTGACCTATCCACCCAGCAGGGCTGCCGGGGGCTGGTCGATTTCGCCATCGAGCGCTGCGGCACGGTCTCGATTCTGATCAACAATGCCGGCATTCAGCATGTCGCACCTCTGGAGGAGTTCCCCGAAGAGAAATGGAATCTGATCATCAACCTGATGCTGACCGCACCTTTTCTGCTCACCAAGTATGTCTGGCCGCAGATGCAGCAGAACAGATGGGGGCGGGTGATCAACATCAACTCGGTCCACGGGCTGCGGGCTTCGCCGTTTAAAGCGGCCTATGTTTCTGCCAAACACGGCTTGACCGGATTAACCAAAACCGCTGCTTTGGAAGGAGGCGAGTACGGCATCACCGTCAATTCGATCTGTCCGGCCTATGTCCGCACGCCGCTGGTCGACGGCCAGCTGGCCGATCAGGCGAAAACCCACAACATCAGCGAAACCGAGGTGATCGAGCAGATCATGCTGAAAAAGGCGGCGGTTAAGCGCTTGATCGAACCGGATGAGATCGGCACCCTGGTCAACTACCTGTGCAGCGATGCGGCAGCCTGCATGACCGGCTGCAGCTTAACCATCGATTGTGGCTGGACCGCCTGCTGATCTTGGATAGCGACAACTCCGAGCAGAGGACATTGCGAAAGTTTTTCCCCATGAATTTCCCGGGCTGAGAATATTCTTCCGCCAGGCACAAAATCGATCTCTGCGGCAACCTGCAGAGATCGATTTTTCTGGGACCATTGAACCTAGAAGCTGCAGTTGGATCACGAAAGTCTGCACAACCTCTTGATGCACCAAGATAATTCGAAAAAGCTCTCATCACCAATAAGCTGACCACGAGTTTTTCAAATTACCTATGCACATCAATATGCTGCACATCTTTTTCGCGCTCAACTGCGATTTCTAGGTTGAATCTTTATACCCCTTACATTAGCTCCACTTCTTGCAAAGCCATTTCCAGCAGTTTTTTATTGTAACCATCTAGCCGGATATTTCCGACAAAGATCAGTGGTGTCCCGCGGCCGAAGAGCTCACGGAAAACATCGGCGTTTTCCGGCTCTTTGATGTCGTACTCTTCAAACTCAATCTTGTGCTTCTGAAGCAGCTCGACGGCGCTTTTGCAACCGGGGCAGCCTTGAGCCGAAAACAGAATCACGGTTTGATTAAGATTATCCTGCATCCGATCCTTAAAACCGGTCAGGGCGATCTGGTAAATGGTCGGCTGGTAGCCTGCAATCCGTTCGTCACCGAAGAACGCCAGCGGAATATTTTTGCCGCCGGCCCGTTCCCAGCGGGCGCGATGGTCGGCATCCAGGTCGATATTCTTTTCGGAAAATTCGACCCCTTGTTGCCTGAGATAGTCAACCGCCTGGGAACAGGCACTGCCACAGCTGTCAGAAGTGAACAGGGTGATTTTGTCGCTGTCAGGCCAGTGGAAATAATCGTAAAGGTAGAGGCCGCCGCCGACCAGGAGCAGCAGAATCAGCCCAATCCAGGGTAGCGGGGAGCCTTGGGAGCGTTCGTCGCGGACAATAAACTTGCTGGGATTTTCTGTGGTTGACGGTCTTTTAGCTGGATTGTATTTGGCGTAAACGATCTGGCAGTTGGGGCATTGCCACTCAGGTGCCGATTCGACAGCAGCTCGCTGGTACTGGCAGCGTGGACAAATTTTTCTGCCAGGCTGATCTCTGGTCTCGTCGTTGTGCATTGTGCCCCCCTGAAAATGCCCTTCGGTGAAAGATACTTTGGTATCAGGATCTATGATTCACTGTCAAGTCTTCGCCGTGCGGGGCCTGAAAGTACCCGGTTTTCCTATTGCGGAATCGTTAATTAAAAAGTGATTGAAGAGGTTAAGTGATTATTCCTTTGAGGTTTTTTGAACCGAGAAAATTGGCATCTCTGGAAAAATTGTCTATAATCGCACCCAAAAAGCGATAAGGAGTATGTTTAAATGCTAAAAATTGCTGTGCTTGCCTATGAAAATTGTCTGTTGTCCGGCATCGCCGGCCCAATGGATTTGTTTTCGGTCGCTAATTGGGAGCAGCGCCGCCTGCAGCCGGCAGTGCGCACGCCCTTTTGCCGCTGCGAAATAGTCACCGCTGACGGCGGGTCGGTGACCAGCTTCAATCGTTTGCCGGTGCTGCCAAAACGGGCCATGCATGAGTGTCAAGATGCTGATCTGGTGCTGATCCCCGGGGTCATGGGACGCCCTGACAGCTTGTTGGAACAGACCGCCCTGGTTGATTGGATCGGTCAGCAACATCGCCGGGGAGTGGTGATTGCCAGCGCCTGCTCCGGAGCGTTTCTGCTCGCTGAAGCCGGTATCCTTGACCAGCGTCCGGCAACCACCCATTGGCAGCTGGCGGACCGGTTTCGGCAGCGCTATCCGCGGGTTGATCTGCAGATCGATCGCTTGGTGATCGATGGCGAGGATTACCTCTGCGCCGGAGGGACCGGCGCCCATCTCGACCTGGCCCTTTACCTGGTGGAAAAACATGCTTCTCCAGAGCTGGCGACCGCTTGCGCGCGGATGATGTTGATCGATCGCAGCCGCAGCGCACAAGCCCCTTTTGTCTGTTTTCGTGGCCGCAAGGATCATGGCGATCAGCCGATCCTTAAGGTTCAGCACTGGCTCGATCAGGTTTATCGGCATAAGGTCACGGTTCGGCAAATGGCCCAGTGGGGCGGGCTCAATGATCGCACTTTTTTGCGCCGTTTCCGCAAAGCGACCGGCGAAGCTCCGCTGGAGTATCTGCAGCGGATGCGGATCGAGAAGGCCAAACGGCTGCTGGCACGCGGCCAGAGCGAGCTTGACAGCATCACCCAGGCGGTCGGTTATGAGGATGTCAGCTCGTTTCGCCGGCTCTTCAAGCAGATTACCGGTTTAACGCCGGCGGTCTACCGACAACGCTTCAGTGGGTTATAATGGGGAGATTGAACGGCGACGGAGCTCGCGGAGTGACAGCAGGGTATGTCCGGACAGGGTACCGATAATCAGCAGGCCGGCCAGCAAGGTGGTTTGTTGGGGAACCTCGCCCAGCGCCAACCAGACCCAGATCGGGCCGAAAATGGTCTCTGTCAGTAGAATCAGACTGACTTCCGGGGCGGAAAGGTAACGTGGTCCCAGGGTGATCATGGCAAAGGAAACCGGCAGGACCAGCCCACCGAGCAGCAGTAGGGAGTTGAAGTCGGTGCTGGAAACCGCAAGCGGCTGAGCGCCGAATAGCAGGGCGATCGGCACCATCAGCAGGTTGCCGATTACATTGGCCGGAATCATATTGACCGCCTTCGCGCGGCGCAGAATCACCAGATTAACTGCCCACATGCAGGTGGCACCGAGAGCCAGCAGATCACCCAGCAGCAGACCGGTCTGCAGGCTGCCGGAAAAGATCATCAGGATGCCGCCGAAGCAGCAGCCGATAGCCACCCAGGTTCTCGGGGCGATCTTTTCCCGCAGCAGCAGAAAGCTCAGCAAGCTGCTGAACAGCGGAGTGGCGGCGAGGATAACCAAGGTGTTGGCAGCGGCGGTCTGTTTCAGTGAACCGACAAACAGCAACGAACCGCAGCAAAGCACCAGGGCTGAAACCAGGCCAATGCGGCCGGTGACATAAAAACTCTGGAAAAATCGCCGCCGATAACGCACCAGTAGAAAGACCACCATCATGCAGCCGGTGAGCAAACAGCGCCAGAACAGCAGCGACCAGAGGTCGCAACTGATCATCCTGACCAGTAGAGCATCAGGGCTGAGAATCAGCACGGCGGTAAAGGTCAGCAGTAAACCTTTGCTGTGAGCAGAGAGTTTCATGGCGGCGATTGATGACATAGGCCTGCAGCAAAAAGCAAGCAGCATATAAGGAGGTTCATAAAATGGCGATCAGTGGAAATCCAAAAAAGCTGGCCCAGGATATCGCGGAAGGTTTTCTCAGCCTGTCACCGCCGAGTCTAAAGAAATATAATCCGGCAGATTTGAAAGTGATTTTGAATAATCTGGCCATGGTGCAGCGAGAGTGGCGGCAGACCCAGGTGCCGCAGGAGGAGGTGGTGCTGGTCAAGGCAAAAAATATGCGGCTGTCGCGCTTGAATCAGGCCGAAACCGTGCTGCGCAGCTATTGCAAGAAGCAGCGTATTCCGATCTGAGGTTTCAGCGCTTGAGCCAGTGATGGAATTCGCGGTCGACCTCCTCGCTATCGCCGAAGTTCAATTCCAGCAGCCGGCGCAGATGGCCCATGGTGACCGCATCTTCAGCGACGAAGATAAAGCCATAATAGTTGCCCCGCTGGTGGATCAGTTCGCCGGTAAAATTCATCGTCAGATCCGATTCCGCCAGGGAAATGGTTATTGGATATCGCTCTCCAATGCAGGTCGGGAGTTCGCTATCAATTTTGAAAAGCGCTCCCTGCAGGGCCAGATCGACCAGTTCGCAAGGCTGCGGGGTTGCATCGACAGTGATCATCGCCTCGGTTTGAAAGTTGATGCGGCGAAAATTTCTTTGTTCATTCATAAATTCTTCCCCTGCGCCAGGTCCTCGGGGAGGATCGGTCGCAACCAGTCTCCGTCATTATGCTTCGAAAAACTGCTTCGCAGCAATTTCCGGAAGAGCTAAGAATGTTTAAGCTGCTTAATCTTATGTTTTTTAATTCTAGCAAAAAATCTGAATTTTTCTCGACGGGACTGAATTTGTTGCCCAAGAAGGTGGTTAGGCTTTTCGTCAAACGGGGGCATGGGCGGTTGCGTAAGACAATTTTAGTTCGCTGCAACAGGACCTTCTGTTTCTTTGGCATTGCGCAATTCAACATATTGCGGCTGCGGCATTCCTCCTTGCGTTGCTGCAGGAGCGCGGGTACATTATCTTAAGTAATTTCAATCTGCTGCGTCAGGATCTCTATGCCGCTGTCGTTTATCGTTTTCTGGTTTTTTCTGCTCCTGCTACCAGCCTGCACTGGGTCGCAGGTGCCGGCCAGTGACGCCTTGCTGGAACAACCCCAGACCGGTATTTATGGGCGGGTGAGCCGTGCGGATGGCCAGCCGGCGACCGGCGCCTGGGTGTTTGCTTATCGCAGTCAACTCGGGCAGTTACGCGGCCCGGCCGAATTCGCCGCGCGGGTCATGCAGCAGGGGGCTTACACTCTCGACCTGATGCCGGGGCGTTGGTTTCTGGTCGCGCGCAATCGCCAGCAGGGAACGATCAGCGGCCCGCCTAAAGTTGGCGATGCCTGGGCTATCTATTCGGCCAATCCGGTTGTCCTGACCGAGCAGCAGGTCGAGAAGATAGATTTTCGCCTGCAGGGGGTCGCTCATCAGATGCTGCTGCGGGAAGGCAGCTTGACCGCCGGTGACACCGGTTTTCGTGGCCGTTTGGTCGATGTTCAGGGGCAGCCGCTGGCCGGAGCTATCGCCCTGGCTTATCGGGATACTGATTTTCGCCGGATGCCGGACCAGACGTCGGCGGCGGTCGGTAGCGACGGTTTGTTTTTCCTCTACCTGGCCCAGCCGGGACGCTATTGTCTGGCTGCTCGCCAGCGGACTCGCGGTCAGCCGATTCAGGGCGAGCCGTACGGACTGCTCGGTAAGGGGGAAAAGGCCTGTCGAGTTGTTGAGCAGGGAATGATTATTGACGTCGGAGATATTCGCTTAACACCATTTTTACGGTAAACTGAGGGGGTCGGTGGTCAGTGGAGGCCACACGGCGCGAACCTATAACCCCGAACCTTGATGGGGAACATATGCAAAAGAGAACAAAACTGTTGGGCCTTGCCGGCCTGTTGCTGGTCTTCGGTTTGCTTCCGGCGCTCGGTCTGGCCAAGGTTGCTGATGATTTTGACAGCAATCGGGCGCGGCTGCTAGGCCACATGATGCAACAGCAGCTGAACCGCTATCATTACAGTCAGAAACCGACTGATGATGCGCTGTCACACGCCGCTTTTGATCTTTATCTGAAACAGCTCGATTTTCAAAAGCGCTTTTTACTGCTGGAGGATGTCGCCCAGCTGAAGGGCTTTCAGGACCAGATCGATGATTCGATCCGCCGGGGACGGCTTGATCTGCCGAAAATTGGTCGCAACCTGTTAAACCAACGGATTGGGCAGGTGCAGAAAATGTCCACTGAGATTCTTGCCGAAAAGATCGACTCTTCCGTGCAGGAAAACATCGAAGTTGATCCGGAGAAACTCGAGTTTGTTGCAACCTTAAAGGACTTACGCGAGCGGTGGCGTAAAATCCTTAAATTAGAGGTCCTGAGTCGTTATATCAATCTACGGGAAGATGAAATCGGCACCGATGATCAAGGTGGCTTGCTGCCGATCACTGCCGAGCAGGAACAGAAGTTGTTGCTACAGGCCCAGGAAAAAGTTGCCAAAACCAACAAGAACCTGTTTGCTCGAATGCTCGATGAGACCGCCCAGGATCATTACGACCGCTATCTGAATGCCATCTCACGTGCTTTTGATCCACATACCAGCTACCTGCCACCGACTTCGAAAGAAGATTTCGATATTCAGATGAGTGGCTCCCTCGAAGGGATCGGGGCCACCCTGCGGGAGGAGGATGGCTACATCAAGGTGGTGCGGATTATTCCCGGCAGCGCCGCATTCCGTCAGGGTGAATTGGGTGCGGATGACATCATCCTCAAGGTGGCAGAAGGTGCGGCAGAACCGATCGATATTACCGATACCCGGATTCGCGATGCGGTGGCGTTGATTCGCGGCAAGAAAGGCAGCGAAGTGCGCCTGACGGTCAAAAAACCGGAGGGTCAGCGGTTGGTGATTCCGATCATCCGCGATGTCGTTGAAATCGCCGAAACCTTTGTCAAGGGAACTATTCTGAAGGGGAAAACTGGCGGCCAGAATTTCGGTTATATCAAGGTGCCCTCTTTCTACCGCGATTACAGCGGCAAGACCGGTCGCAACTGCACCGATGATATGCGCGATGAACTCAAGCGGCTGGGAAAAGAGCATATCTCCGGACTGGTGATTGATTTACGCAATAACGGCGGCGGCTCACTGACCGATGCGGTGACCATGACCGGGCTGTTTATCGAAACCGGTCCGGTTGTTCAGGTCCGCAACGGCTCGGGCAATATCCGCGTGATGCGCGACGATGACAGTGCGGTTGAATATGACGGGCCGCTGGTGGTCCTGGTGAACCGCTTTAGTGCTTCGGCATCGGAGATCCTGGCTGGAGCCCTGCAGGACTATGGTCGGGCGTTGATTGTCGGCGATGAACATACCCACGGTAAGGGGACCGTGCAGCAGATGCTTGACCTGGATCGCTACCTGCGGCTGCGCGGCATGGAAAAGTATCAGCCGCTCGGTGCGGTTAAAGTGACCATTCAGAAATTTTACCGGATCAGTGGTGAATCGACCCAGGAAAAAGGGGTGACTCCCGATGTGGTTCTGCCGTCACGGCTTGATGGTCTGGAAAGTGGCGAAAAATACCTGGATAACGCACTGCCCTGGGATCATATCGAGTCGGCAGACTATCGGCGCTGGGCCAAGTCTGCGGCCGATCTGCAGGTCTTGCGGCAACATAGTGCCGAGCGGATCAGTGGCGATGAAGAGTTTCAGGAGATTGTCCAGCAGTCGGCCGATGCGCAAAAGCGGCGGGCGGAGACCCAGCAGTCATTATTGCTCAGCGATATTCTCGCCGAGCGTGAGCGCCTGCGTGATACAGGTGGCGATCGGCCCTCTCCGCATGGAGCGAAGAGCGCAAAAAGTAAGGACAGCAAGGAACCGAAGAGCCTGGAAGAGGAGGTCGCTGAAGATCCTTACGTCGATGAGGGGGTTGCGCTGTTGCTGGAACTGTTGGCGCAGCGAAGCTGACAGCATTCTTCTAATCTACAAGATCCATCAGCAAACAAAAAAAGCCGGGACTATTGTCCCGGCTTTAACCCTAATGGGTGCCCCTCGTTATTGATTAATTAGTAGCTTTTCGTTTCAGGCGCTTCAATCACCGTTCTTTCATCTCGCCATATTCTGGTGAGAGCCCGAAAAATTCATGCTCATTATTCGGAGCAAGAGCCTTCAAGGTTTTTAGGTCGGGCTGCCCGGTTACAGCCAGCCCCTCAGCTGCCTGAAATTTGCTGATCGCTTCGCCGGTTGCTGGATTGAGAGTGCCATTGAGATCTCCCACCTCATAGCCTTGGTCTTGCAGAAGACGTTGCAGTTCTTTGATCTGTGCTTCTCCGAGCTGTGGGGCTTGCTCGGCGGCTGTTGCTGCCATTTCTGTTGCAGTACTCCCTGCATCGCTCGCTTTTTCTGCGTGATCAGATGCCAGTGCCTGACTGCCGATCAGCAAACAGGCTGAGAAGATCAGGGCTAAGATTGTCAATTCACGTTTCATTTGGTTTCTCCTTTGGAAATTTTTCATTGAGGTCACCCATTGTTGTTTCGGCCCGTCAACCCGGGTCGGGTCCGGCCTGCAATAAAATTCAATCAGGCCAGCGCTAAGTCGCTATGCCCTGACGAATGTTTTATCAGACCAGATTCGATTGTCAACCAGGATAAAAACGCAAAAACAGGAATAAAGCCCTGCCGATAGAAACAGCGATGTAATATTAATGAGTTAATCGTCAGCGATAGATGGTAATTTTTTTCCAATGCGGTAGAGGATTTGACCGGTTGAGGCACAAATGGCCCTCGCCCGCTTCTAGGTAGGACGGTTTAATTTTGCTTGCTTTTGCTTGATCAGGGTGCGCGGCACAATGATGGTCACGTTGACCTGCTGAGGAAACCATTCAAGCTTGGTTTCCAGAGCCGGGTAGCTATTGGTTGCGGTCTGCAGGGCGGAAATGCTGATTTCACCGGCTTCGAGAAATTCGAGAATAGCATCCAGATGGGAAAGGCCGATGGTCAGCATGGCATTGGGGGAAGAGATTCTGCCCTGTTGGTAGGCGCTTTCAACGACTGAGGGCGCAGTTTGCAACAAGCTGGCGGTCCGGTACTTCTGCAGGTAGCTGAGTTCCGGGTTGAGGGGCGTTGAAAAGCGGGGTTCCCTGGCCAGGCTGGCGCGCAGGCGATCCCGGGTATGGCTGTAGAGTTCTCGATCTTCGATCTGATTCAGACCGATGCCGTATTCCTGGTGCAGCAGCAGCTCAGCATTTACAAACACCGAGGTGTCGGCAAGTGAATCCTGCAGACTTTGATTGTCGAGCCGACTTGGGTTGGCAGCAAGCGATTCGGGCTCCGAGAGATTGCCAAAAAAGCCTTCGGGCAGCAACAGCTCCACCTGGTTCTGATTGATCAGCCATTCGCCAATCCGATAGGTTTCGATCTGGGCCTGAAGGGTCTGGGCTGCATTTTTTCCGCTGAAGGCGCTGCGGTGACCATTGGCGATAATGTAAAGATTGGTGGCTGCTGTGGAATTGGTCTGATAAACGATTTCACCGAACTGCTCCGGGAACTCGATACTGATTTGGGGGGCGGTCGAAACCTCCTCAGGCGTAGCCGCCAGAAGGGCAGGCGCAGTCAGCAACCAGACCAGGCCGAACAGGGGCAGAGCCAGGCTAAGGCAGGGAAAGAATGTGAAGGTTTTTTTGCTCAATTCAGATTGCTTTCGTCGACAGGTTTTACCGCTGTTATCGGCGAAACTGCCATGAAGGTGGTCGCTGGCGGCTGAAAAGTCTTAGCTACTGCTAATTATGCAGCAAGGGCAGGACGTCTGTCAATAGCTGAGCTGAGAAGAATTTAATTGTTAGGTTGCGAGGGTTGCTGAGGGGGATTTGTCTCAGAGGAAACTTGCCGAGTGTTTTACCTGTCCGCTTCGCCGATCGTCAGCAGTTTATGCAGCATTGTCGTACGCGGCATCTCAACCTCTCTACTCGCGACCAGTTGCAGCGGAATCTGATAGATCGCCGCTAATTCCAGTGGCCGGTCGGCCAGCCGGTCAAGCAGCATGCTCGGCTGATAATGATCCATCTGCTCGGTCAGTTCGATCAGCCGGCGGCAGAAGGCCGGGCCGTCGATCGGCTCAGAGAGCCCTTGGGCATTGCCGCCGCTGACCACTTCCTGCATGATCTGTTTGATCATTTTATGGCTGTTGGGGTCGGCCAGCAGTTGGCTGACGTCTTTGCCGAGTAAGGCCGAGAGGCCGTTAAAAGGGATGTTCCAGACCAGCTTTTCCCAGCGTGCCCGGCGTAGGTCGGCGACGGCTTCACAGGGCACCCCGGCTGCTTGAAACAGTTTGGCCAGGCGTAGGCTGCGGGCACTTTGCCCGCCGGAAAATTCTCCCAGGCGGACCTTGCCTTCTCCCAGATGCCGGACAGTGCCAGGTGCGCCGCGATTGCTGCAGAGAAACGCGACGCCGCCGAGAACTTTTCCCGCACCGAAGGCCTTGGCTAGCAACTCTTCATTGCCCAGGCCATTCTGCAGGGTCAGCAGGTAACTTTCTGGGCCGACCAGCGGCCGGACCAGCTCGACCAGCTGGTGGTTGGCAAAGGTCTTCAGGCCGATCAGGATCAGCTCGACCGGGCCGATCTCTTGCGGGCTGGCAAAACCTTGTACCTGGGGCAGATGGAAATCGCCGTTGATCGAATTCACCTGTAGCCCTTTGGTCTGGATTGCCTGCAGGTCGCGGCGCAATAGAAAGCGGACGTCGTGGCCGGCCCGTTGCAGCATGCCGCCGTAGTAGAGGCCCAGGGCGCCTGAGCCGATTACGCCGATGCGCATAGTGTTTTTCTCCTGATTGATTTTTAACTGTGGAAGAGAGGACAAAAACCGTCGGCTGTCGGGCCGAGACCCGACGGTTCTGATACTTTTCCTAAGACGAACCAGCTTCAAAACCTGAAACGAGCCAAGAAGAGCGGCCCATCCCCCCGCCAACCAACCCCTAGTCCAAACTTCTGCCGTAAGCTCTCTTTGGCCTCCTCCTGCCGATCCCGGTTGTACTTATGGGCATTATTCACCGCGTTGTAGATATTGCCCCCATACCAACCGATCCCAAACAACGAAAGAATCCCGGCGACGGCGTGGTTATCGTTGTTCCAGGCCTCGATGGCGCCATAGATAAAGGCCGCGTTCAAGACCAAGGCCACCGCCGCCTGGCGCGGACGTTCGGTGTAGAGTTGCCCGGCCCCTGGCAGAATAGCCGAGAGGGTTCCTGCCAGCTGTGGGGATTTGCGCGGTAGCTGCTGATAATCATCCATGGCGTGTTGCAGCTCAGTCGCCTGGTCCTTCTCAAGCTGCGCAAAGCTCTGCTTCGCTTCGGCGATGCGGTTCTCCTCCAGATAGCTCCAGCCGATCCGATAGTCGCTCACCGACTTGTCGGTCGTGGCGGTCTGGTGCTGTTTCAGCAGCTGATAACGATTGCGGGCTTCGGGATAATCCTGGCGGGTAAAGGCGGCATCGGCATAGAGTTTTCTGGCCAGAGCCGCCTGAGGCGTTTCGGGGTACTTCTGCCAGACGATTTCCAGGGCAGGGTCGAGTTCTTGCCAACGTTCTCCAGCCAGCAGACTTTGTGCTATCGCCAGCTGGGCACGGGGAGCCTCGGCAGATTGCGGCTGAGCATGCAGAAAGCGTTTGTATTCAGTGATTGCTCGATAATGATCCCCTTCTGCCGCCAGACTATCAGCAAAGGAGAGCGAAGCTGATTGCTCGCCCTGGGCAGCGACGGGGAGCAAAAAGAGCAGGAGCAAAAGAAACATCGGCATCTGGAAGGTCCGTTAATCTGTAGGATTAAAGTCGGCGGAGATATTATCATAGCCGACCCGAATAGCTCTATTAGAAAGCCTTTTTCTTTTTGGGATCAAGGATTTATCTGTGATTGTGGTTTGACGGATAGAGTGTTTTTATGTTACATTCACAAGATCGAGCAAAAGGAGCTGACATTGTTTAAAATTGGTGATATGGCAGTCTATCCGACCCAGGGGGTTGGCGTGATTGAGGATATCGAGTCCCGAGAGTTTTCCGGACATAGTCAAAAATTTTACGTCTTGCGAATTGTCGATAGCGATATGACGATCATGGTCCCGGTCGGCAATGCCAACAATGTTGGTATGCGTCGCCTGATCGACGAAAAACGCATCACCCGGGTGTTTGATGCCCTGGCCGAGCAGACCGAAAGCGGCAAGATTGCTTCCTGGAGCCGCCGCCAGCGCGAGTACAACGACAAGCTGAAAAGCGGCGATCTGCTTGAAGTCGCCGAAGTGCTGCGTGACCTGTACCAGATAGGTTCGGCAAAAGAGCTGTCCTACGGTGAAAAGAAGGTGATGGAGCAGGCCCGCAAGCTGCTGGTGACCGAGGTTGCCCTGGCCGAAGGGAACAAAGAAGATTCGGTCGTTAAGCGCCTGGAGAATATTTTTCACTGAAGTTGAATTTTAAATTGAATTGCTGTTTATAGACCGGGTGCCCAGCACCTGGTCTTTCTTTTTTCAGCCAAGCCGCCTGCTTGGGGTGTATTAAAGGGCGCATGATGAAAGCCACCGTTCTGATTCCCGCCGCCGGGATGGGGCGCCGTATGGGCGCATCGGTCAACAAGCAATACCTTGATCTGGCCGGTCGGCCGATCCTTGCCCACACCCTGGCGCTGTTCGACGCTCATCCGCAGGTTGAACATATCTATCCAATTATCCCCCGTGATGAAATCGCCTACTGCCAGCAGCAGATTATCGACCGCTACCGCTTTGCCAAGGTGCGGCGTATCGTTGCCGGCGGGGCCGAACGGCAGGATTCGGTCCGCAATGGCCTACAAGCGTTGCAACAGGATGGTCTGGACCAGCCGCAGCGGCCGGTGTTGATCCATGACGGGGTGCGGCCGCTGTTCAATCCGCAGCTGCTCCCTGCAATCCTTGCGGCGATCGGCACCACCGGGGCCTGCGTGGTCGGAGTGCCGGCCAAAGACACCATCAAAGAGGTGGATGCCGGCTTGATCAGCGGAACTCCTGAGCGGCAACGGCTCTGGCAGGCCCAGACGCCCCAGGGGGCCTATTATCGACATCTGGCTGCGGCCTTTAAACAGGCGGACGCCCAGGGGATTCTTGGCACCGATGATGCCTCGTTACTGGAATTGATTGACCAACCCGTGGCGATGGTGATGGGCGATTATCGAAATATCAAGGTGACGACACCGGAAGATCTGGTGATTGCCGCCGCTTTTCTTGACAACCAACAAAAGGAATCGGCATGATGCGCATCGGTCATGGCTATGATGTCCACCGTCTGGTTCCCTCGCGGGAGCTGATTCTTGGTGGGGTAAAGATCGAATATGAACTCGGCCTGCTTGGCCATTCGGATGCTGATGTGCTGCTGCACGCTATTTGCGATGCCATCCTCGGTGCCCTGGGGCTGGGCGATATTGGCAAGCATTTCCCGGATACCGCAGCCGAATTCGCCGGCATTGACAGCCGCAAGCTGCTGCGCAACGTCATCGGCCAGGCGCGGCAACGAGGCTATCAGGTTGGCAATCTGGATGCGACCATCATCTGCCAGCAGCCGAAGCTGGCTCCGCACATCGCTGCCATGGTGGAAAATATTGCCGCCGACTGCCAGGTCGAAGCGAACCGGATCAACGTCAAGGCAACGACCACGGAAAAGCTCGGCTTTCCCGGCCGTGGCGAGGGCATCGCAACCCATGCGGTGGCCTTGCTGCAGTCTAGCGGACAACCAGAAGCGGTGACTGCCGCGATTTCAGCTTAATACTTCTAAAGGACGAGGCCTCATGAGTACGACGGAGACCCCTAGCAGCTCCAATTTTATCCGCACGCTAATCAGCGAGGACCTGGAAAGCGGCAAGCGCGAACAGGTCATCACCCGTTTTCCGCCTGAGCCGAACGGCTACCTGCATATCGGCCACGCGAAAAGTATCTGCCTCAATTTCGGCCTGGCTGCCGAGTATGGTGGCCGCTGCCATCTGCGCTTCGATGACACCAATCCGGTCAAGGAAGAGGATGAGTATGTCGAAGCGATCAAGCAGGATGTCGCCTGGCTCGGTTTCGACTGGGGCGAGCATCTCTACTTCGCTTCCGACTATTTCGACCAGCTTTATCAGTGGGCGATCAAGCTGATCAAAAAAGGCCAGGCCTATGTTGACAGCCAGAGCGCTGAAGAGATGCGGGTCAATCGCGGGACTTTAACGCAGTCCGGGGTCGACAGCCCTTACCGTGACCGCAGCGTCGAGGAGAACCTGGGACTGTTCGAAAAGATGAAAAATGGCGATTTCCCTGACGGATCACACATCCTGCGGGCGAAAATTGACATGTCTGCGCCGAATATGAACCTGCGCGACCCGGCCATGTACCGGATTTTGCATGCTGTTCATCACCGTACCGGCGATAAATGGTGCATCTACCCGATGTATGATTTCGCCCATGGGCAAGAGGATTCCATCGAAGGCGTGACCCATTCGATCTGTACCCTGGAGTTTGAGGATCATCGTCCCCTCTACGAGTGGTTCCTCCAGGAGCTGGAAATCTTCGCTCCGCAACAGATCGAGTTTGCCCGGCTGAATCTCAGCTATACGGTAATGAGCAAGCGCAAGCTGCTGCAGCTGGTCAACGAAAAGCATGTCGCAGGCTGGAACGATCCGCGCATGCCGACCGTCTCCGGAATGCGTCGGCGCGGTTATCCGGCCGCTGCCATCCGCAGCTTCTGCGAGCGGATCGGGGTTGGTCGTAACGCCAGCTGGATCGATCTATCGGTGCTTGAAGACTGCGTCCGTGAGCAGCTCAACGAAACCGCTTTCCGCCGCCAGGCAGTGCTCAATCCGCTGAAGGTGACCATCACTAACTATCCGGATGATAAGGTTGAAGAGCTGGAATCGGCCAATCATCCGCAACAGCCGGAGCAGGGCAGTCGGGTGTTGCCGTTTGCAAACGAACTTTATGTCGAGCGGGATGATTTTATGGAAGACCCACCGAAAAAGTTCTTCCGTCTCGGACCCGGCCGGGAAGTACGGCTGCGCAATGCCTACATCATCAAGTGTGATGAAGTGGTCAAGGATGACAGCGGCGAGGTGATTGAGCTGAAGTGTTCCGCCGACCTCGACACTCTGGGCAAGAACCCGGAAGGGCGTAAGGTCAAGGGGATCATCCACTGGGTCTCGGCGCAACATGCAGTGAAGGTGCCGGTGCGGATTTACGATCGGCTGTTCAACCAGGAAAATCCGGACAAAGCGGAGAACTACCTGGCGGCCCTCAATCCGGCATCGCTGCAGGTCACTGAAGCGCTGGCCGAGCCGAGCTTGCTGCAGGCCAAAGCGGGCGAGACCTTCCAGTTTGAGCGGGTTGGTTATTTTACTGTGGATTCTAAGGATTCGCAGGACGGCAAGCCGGTCTTCAACCGGACTGTGACCCTGCGTGATACCTGGGCGAAGCTGAAGTAAATTGTAGGGGCGCCATACATGGCGCCCGTTCTGGGTTCACGAACTGCGGGCGACTCATGAGTCGCCCCTAAAGATATCAACATCCATCACGGAGATTTCCACATGAGTCTGCGCGTCTACAACACCATGAGCGGCAAAAAAGAAGAGTTCCAGCCGCTGGTTCCCGGCAAGGTCGGCATGTATGTCTGCGGTGTTACCGTCTATGACTACTGCCATATCGGCCACGCCCGCGCCAATATCGTCTTCGATATCATTTACCGCTATCTGCAGTTCGCCGGTTTTGAGACCACCTATGTGCGAAATTACACCGATGTTGACGACAAAATCATCAACCGTGCTAACGAACGGGGCATCGACAGTAAGGCGCTGGCGGAGGAATTCATCCGTGCTTTCGACGAGGATATGGATGCTCTGGGCCTGGCCAAGCCGACCCACGAACCACGCGCGACCGAGTACATTGCCCAGATCATTGAGATCTGCCAGATTTTGATCGACAAGGGGCTGGCTTATGCCTCGGCGGGCGATGTTTATTATCGGGTCGATAAGTTCGCCAGCTACCTGAAGCTTTCCAAGCGCAATATGGATGAGATGCTGTCTGGAGCACGGATCTCGCCGGGTGAGCAGAAAGAGAATCCAATGGATTTCGCTCTCTGGAAGGGCGCCAAGCCGGATGAACCAAGCTGGGAATCGCCCTGGGGAGCGGGGCGGCCGGGCTGGCATATCGAGTGTTCAGCGATGAGTTCTTCGCTGCTCGGTGACAGTTTTGATATCCATGGCGGCGGTCGTGATCTGATCTTTCCGCACCATGAAAACGAGATCGCTCAGAGCGAAGGGGCCAGCGGCAAACCGTTCGCCAAGTACTGGGTGCACAACGGTTTCGTTAACGTTAATCAGGAGAAGATGAGCAAGTCGCTCGGCAACTTCTTTACCATCCGCGACATTCTGCAGACCTATGATCCAGAGGTGGTACGTTTCTTTATCCTCACCTCTCACTACCGCTCGCCGATCGATTTCTCCGATCAGAACCTGGTGGAAGCTCAAGCTGGATTAAGCCGTTTCTATGAAGCCTTACTGACGGCCGATCAGGCGGTGGAAGGGGTCGCAGAGTCAGCGGTTGAAAGCACCCTCGGTGCCGCATTGGAAACAAAATTTCGCGAGGCGATGAATGATGATTTCAACACCGCCCTGGCGATTGCCCACCTGTTTGAAGGGGTGCGGACCATGAACCGGTTGGTGGCGACCAAGAAGTTCCGCAAAAAGGCTGAGCTGGTCGCCCAGGTGCGGGACCTGCGCGCCAGCGTGCTGAAACTTGGCGGTGTGCTCGGCATTTACCATTCTGACCCGGCCAGCTGGCTGGAAAAGCTCAAACTGGCGGGTTTGGCCAAACTGGATATCAGTGCCGAGGAGATCGAAGCGCAGATTGGCGAGCGGAAGCAGGCACGCAGCGACAAGGATTTTGCCCGCTCCGATGAAATTCGTGATGCGCTGATTGCGCGGGGCATCGAGCTGCTCGATAGCCCACAAGGAACGACCTGGAAGTTGAAGTAGCCATTGTCACAATTTGGGTAATTCGTACTGCATACAGTATCTTCTTTGCCTGAAATTCGGACTGTGATATTAATAGACTGTTAGAAAACTTGTTTAGCGAGGAGTGGGAGGTTCGTTTTATGAAACGTTTATTGTTGCTGCTGATGGTTGCGGGGCTGGTTGCCTGCATGGCATCAGCTGTTGTCGCAGAAGATCATATAGGTCCGAAGGAGGTGGTTTTTGATACCACCATCGGGACGATAAATTTTCAGCACATCCAGCACCAGGGTAAGATTTCCGATTGTACCGAGTGTCACCACAAGGGGATCGAAGAGGGGAAGTGCACCGGTTGTCACGGGGTTGAAAAGGATATTCCGCGCTTGACCAAAGCCTTTCATGGCCAGTGCAAAGGCTGCCACCGCAATTCCAGCGGGCCGACCAGCTGCAAAGGCTGTCATCTAAAAAACTGACAACTGTCGATCTGCAAAAAAGGGTCGCTCGAAAGAGCGGCCTTTTTTTATTTAAGATGCTGCTAAGCTTAGTTTTCGGTTTGGAAACGAGCAATTTTTCGCAAGGTCAAGGAAACCCAGGGATTGCGCGGAGACGTACATGGTACGTCGCACAAGCAATCCCGCAGGTTGACGCAGAGATTGCGAAAAAGGGCCGTTTCCGGATGAAAACGAGCTAAGCCGTGTCTGGCACGGACGCTGGCGATCAAAGCTGCAGCGGCGGCTCCTGCAATTTGCCCAGCTGTTCGCGCAATTCGAGGATATGTTCACCCCAGTACTGCAAGCTGTTGAACCAGGGGAAGGTGCGCGGAAAGGCGGGGTCTTGCCAGCGGCGCGCCAGCCAGGCGCTGTAGTGCAGCATCCATTTCATCGCCGGAGAGCAGCATCCACAGATCCTGAATCGCCGGGGCCATGCGGGCATCGTCAAAATCGACGAAATGGGGCAACTGGTCGCGCCAGAGCATATTGCCGCTGTGGCAATCGCCATGCAGGCGGATCAGGCGTAGCTGTCCAACCCGCTGAAAAGACTCCTCAATCCTTTGCAGCAGGTCGCGGGTTAAGCTCAGGTAGGATTCGTGATACTCCTGTGGAATGAAATGTTCACTGATGTAGGCGACACTCTCCCGGCCAAAACTCTGGATATTCAACTCCGGGCGGTGCTGAAAGGGGCGGATGGCACCCACCAGATGAATCCGGCCGAGCAGCCGGCCGAGCATCTGCAAGTGCTCTAGATTATCCAGTTCCGGCGGTTGGCCCCCTCTGCGCGGATAAAGAGCGAAGCGAAAATCGCCGAAATTACGCAAACTCTGGCCTGCGGCATCAAGCAATGGCGTTACCACCGGTAATTCCTGCTCGGCCAGTTCCTGAGTGAACTGGTGCTCCTCAAGGATCTGCGCATCGCTCCAGCGGTTCGGTCGATAGAACTTGGCAATCAGCGGTTCCCCCTCCTCTGTCCCGACCTGGTAGACCCGATTTTCATAGCTATTTAAGGCCAGGATCCGGCAGTCACAGAGATAGCCCTCCGCCTCAATGGCGTCCATGATGAACTCAGGGGTCAGGCTGTCAAAAGGGTGTTGGCTTGGTGTCGGCTGGTGCATCGCTTCCTCACATTTGGGATGATACGGCAAGGAAGTCTACTCCTGAGGTCGGTTAAAGTAAAGCCGGAGGCTTTGGTCGTGTGCTGGATTGTGGCGACCGTAAAAGTTTTCCTCTCCTCCCTTGGCTATCCTATAATAGTGAAAGGCCCGCCACTTGTCGCGCGGGCCTTCTAAATATTCTCTAAATTTCCCTGATCACGGGTATTTCCGGCGCTAAATGGTCGCCGGTCGCTGTGTCGTACTCTTCATTGAATCGGGCGTAGTTTCGATAGGCAAACCTCCTTGCTGGGGTTAGCGAACCAATTAACAACCTACAGACGAAGTATACCACTTTCTGGCTATAATTACTCTCACCACCGGTCTATTTGTCAGCAAGATGCAATTTTATCGAGAAAATTGTAAATTTCGGATGAGCGCCGCGCCAATTGAGTATGGATCTTTATTGCCACCCAGCCTTAATTCAGCTGCTGGATTTGCGGCCAGAGCAGGCCGAGGGCGATACCCCACATGCTCAGACAGACCAGGCCGTCGAGGCAACGCCAGGCTAGCGGTTTGCGGAACAGCGGGGCCAGCAGGCCGGCTCCGAGGCTGAGGCTGAAAAACCAAAGGAAAGATGCGGTCATCGCCCCGGCACCGAACAGATAGCGTTCGGTTTGCGCCAGTTGGCCGCTGAGTCCGCCGACCAGCAGGATGGTATCCAGATAGACGTGGGGATTGAAAAAGGTAAAGGCCAGGGTGGCCAGCAACAGCTGTTTTCGCGAGGAGATCACCACAGCGTCGGTTTGCAGGCTGGCTCCGCGCAGAGCGGATCGGAAGGAACGGTAGCCGTAAGCGAGTAAAAACAGCGCGCCGAGCCAGCTGGCCAGCTGGGACAGCTGTGGGTTTGCCGCCACCAGGGCGCCGACGCCGCTGATGCCGATCAGGATCAAACTGGCATCGCAGATGCTGCAGACCAGGGCGGTCTGCAGCGGATGGTTGCGCCGCACCCCTTGCGAAAAAACAAACGCATTTTGCGCGCCGATGGCGATGATCAAGCCGCCACCGACAGCGACCCCCTGAAAGTATGCCAACATTTATTCCTCCTGAAAGCTCGTGGTTGAAAAGTAGCTTAAGTCGGGCTCTATAGAAAGTAAAATTAATTGTTTTTAGATGCTATTAGTTTTGCTAATATGGGGCCATGCTTGACTATAAATTGATCGAAGCGCTGGCCAAGGTTATTCAGCAGGGTGGTTTCGAACGCGCGTCACGGGTGCTCTGCCTGACCCAGTCAGCGGTTTCGCAGCGGGTCCGCCAGCTGGAAGAGGTCTGCGGCCAGGTATTGCTGACCCGTAGCTCACCGCCGCGGCCGACTGCCGCCGGGCAGGCGCTGCTGAAACACTATCAGCAGGTGAGCCTCTTGGAAGAAGGTTTGAGCCAGGAATTACTGGCACAACCTGCCGCCGGGCCGAGCAACCTGGCGATCGGTATCAACGCCGACAGCCTGGCCAGCTGGTTTCTCGAAGCGGTCAAGCCGCTCTTGCGGCAGCCGGAGGTGTTGATCGATCTGCGCGTCGACGACCAGGAGCAGACCCACAAATATCTGCGCGATGGCGAGGTGATCGGCTGCATCAGTACCGAACCGGGTGCGATCCAGGGTTGCCGGGTGGACTACCTGGGGCGGATGGAGTATCGGTTGTTAGCAACCCCGGAATTTGCTGAGCGCTGGTTTGGCCAAGGTCTCAGTCTGGCGGCCACAGAAAAGGCTCCAGCGGTGATCTTCAACAGCAAAGATCGCTTGCACCAGCGCTTTTTCGAGCAGTTTCTCGGCGGCAGCCCGGAAAAATTTCCCGCCCATTACACCCCTGCACCTGAAGCGTTTTTGCAAATGATTCTGCAAGGATATTGCTATGGCATGCTGCCCCACTGGCAGAGTGCTGAGCCCCTGCAGGCAAAACGCTTGCAAGAACTGCTGCCGGGGGTGAGCCTGCCGGTGGAGCTCTACTGGCACTGCTGGAACTTGGAATCGGCGCCACTGCAAGCCTTCTCCCGACAACTGGTAAACGAGGCCAAGCGGTTGCTTTCCAGATAGTCAGCTGTTGTACTCCTGTAGTTTCGGGCTAAAATGAAAGTAACGGGGGTGGACTTTAAGCGAAGGGAGGCCGCAATGATTGAGCTGAAACTGAATGATGCCGAAGAAAAGGTGCTTGCCGAAACGCTCGAAACCAGCCTGGGACGCTTGCGGGATGAAATCTCCCATACCGACGCGCGTGACTACCGGGACTTCCTCAAGGAGCGGAAGGAGATTCTCCTTAAGTTACGGGAAAAACTTCACTAAGCTTTATTTGCATCCTGCCTATTCAAGCCCTGCTGCCCAGTAGGGCTTTTTGTTTTTTGCCGGCCAAAACCTCTATTCTTTCCTCATTGTTGCAAGAAAATAAGAAACCTCTAAAGAAAGCCTTTGCACCTGTCGATAAGAGCAGCAGCGTCTCTGCAAGCTGGACAAGCAGCTGCGACCTCATTTTCATCCTTATCTTAATTCGTCTTTGACAGGAGTGGGCCGTTTCCTCTTTTTACCAATAAGGACCTGCCTGTGAAGATCAAGCGCTGGACTCTGATCATCAGTTTTTTGTTTTGTCTACCGATTTGTGGTTGGGCGGAGCAGCAGCAGTATTTTTTTGGAACCGTACATGATGCCGTCAGCGGAGCGGCGCTCAGTGGAATTGAAGTTCGTACCAGCGATACTCTGGTTTGGTCAGATGTCGACGGTCGCTTTAAACTTGAGACTGCCGGCGAGAATCTGATTGTCCGCGCCCCTGGCTATCGGCCGAAGCGGATCTCGCTTTCGGCCCCGTTGTCGATTCAGCTGCAACCAATCACGCCCAAAGCCCTTTATCTGTCCTACTGGGCGGCTGATAGCCAGCAAAAGCGCCTGGCCATGCAGCAACTGCTGACCGATGCCGACATGAATGCGCTGGTTATCGACATCAAAACCTCGCGTGGTGATATTGCCTATCGCAGTAAGGTCCCGCTGGCCGCCGCGGTTAAAGCCCAGAGAGTGCGCACCCTCAAAGATTTGCCTGAGTTTCTCGAACAGCTGAAAGCGCAAGGAATTTACACTATCGCCCGGATCGTGGTTTTTAAGGATAACCGGCTGGCAAAAGGGCGGCCGGGGCTGGCGGTGCATGAGCTTAATGCGCAGATCTGGGAGGATCGGGAGAAGCTCAGTTGGAGCGATCCTTTTAACCCGCTGGTCTGGGAGTATAATCTGGCGATTGCTGAAGAGGTGGCCGCGCTTGGGGTGGATGAGATTCAGTTCGATTACATCCGCTTCCCGGCAAAGTCAGATCTGGTGTTTTCCAAGCCGAATACCGGCGAAAACCGCGTTGCTGCGATTAACGGTTTTCTGCAGCAGGCGAAACAGCGGCTGGCCAACTACCCGGTGATGATCTCGGCGAATATTTTCGGTTACATCTGCTGGAAACACAAAGATAACAAAATCGGTCAGCGACTGGTCGATCTGGCCGAATCTGTCGATTATCTCGCGCCGATGCTTTATCCGTCCGGTTTTCCTCGTGGTATCCCCGGTTACAAAAATCCGCTTGCCAACCCCTACCAGGTGATCGCCAATTCGTTGCAGAAGGCGCAGCAACTCAGCGGTTTGTCGGCGGTACGTTTCCGCCCCTGGTTGCAGGCGTTTCGCGATTATGCCTTCGACCGCCGTTCCTTTAAGGCCGAGGCGGTCAACGCCCAAATCAATGCCAGCGATGCGGTGGGCAGCAACGGTTGGATGCTCTGGAATGCCTCCAGTCGTTTCAGCTTGGCTGGTTTGCGGCAGCAGATCCCGCTGGGTGAATTGAAACTGGCCGATGCCAGTCCTACCGCAGAGGCAACGACCATGCTGACCCAGGCCGAAGCCGAAAAATCTCCACCTGAACCGTTGCCGGCATTGTCGCTAGAACCATTGCCGAATTAGTCAAACAGTAAAAACACCAGCAAGGTCACCACCGAGCCGAGCAGCGCACCGAGGCATACCTCTTTGGGACTGTGGATTTTCATCAATAGCCGACTCTGACTGACCAGTAAGGCCAGGATCAGCACCAGCATGCTGATCAGAAAACCCGTGCCGGAGAGGACCACCGAGGTCGCGATAGAAAAGGCGATGGCGGTGTGGCCGCTCGGCATGCCGCCATGCAGCGGACTGCCGTAATTGTAGCGGGCTTTCAGCAGCACCACCAGGATCGCCACCATCAGCAGCGCGCCGATCGGAATGGTGCCCTGGGGTTGATTGATCAGAGTCGGCTGGCTGTCGAAGAGGGGGAAAATGTGTCCGGAAAGCACCAGGTAGCCGAGTGTGGCAGCACCGACGCTGGTGACCAGGACCGCACCGGCGGCGATATCCTTGGCCCGTTTGGCGAGTTCATGGTAGTCGCTGGTCACCAGGTCGACCAGGGCTTCGATGGCGGTGTTCATTAATTCCGCGAAGATCACCAGCACCGCAGCCAGCACCAACAGAAAAAATTCCAGCGCACTCACTTTGAAAAACAGCGCCAGCATCAGCACCGCGATTCCGGCGACAAAGTGATAGCGCAGATGTTTTTCCTGCTTTACCGCCCAGAGAATTCCCTCGATCGCGCAATTCAGGCTTTCCACCCAGTTTTCCGGCTTCATTCCATTCCTTTCAGGTATTTCAGGGACTTACCCCTAAAAGATAGCAGTTGTCAGAAAAAGCACAATCGTTTCTCACTGGTTTACTTGTCGGGCAAAAGCGGATAATCTTTTATCCTTTTAAAAAGATCCCAAACCGGCTAGCCACCACTAACAGTAGGCGCTTTTAGGCGAGTCAGCAAGGGCACCAAGAAGGTGAAGGCTATTATCGGCGTGAAGCCTGCCTTGGCCCTGGGTATTATGGGGGGCTTGCTAAAGAGCTTTTACCGAAAAAAGGACTGAACCCATGAGTGATGAGCATTTTGATGAAGAGGAAATGAACGAAGATGAGGGCGATTTTGCCGAAATGTTTGAGGCCAGCCTGGCCGGTGTCGGTCAGAAGCTGGAGCGGGGTAAGAAGATCGAAGCGACCATCCTGCAGATCGGTACCGACTGGAGCTTTCTCGATGTCGGCCAAAAAGGCGAGGGGGTGCTGGCGACCGCTGAACTGCTGAATGCCGATGGCGAGCCGCAATTCGTCGTTGGCGATAAGATCGGCGCCTATTTCCTCTCCCGCGATGGCGGCGAGCTGCGCTTTACCACCAAGGTCGGTGGCGGCGGTTCCGGCACCGAGCAATTAGAAGAAGCCTACCAGGCGGGCATTCCGGTCGATGGCAAGATCGAAAAAGAGATCAAGGGCGGTTTCGAGGTCAAACTGCCGGGCAACGTCCGCGCCTTCTGCCCCTTTTCGCAGACCGGCCTGCGTCAGGCCCAGCCGGAGGAATTGATCGGCCAGAGCCTGCCGTTTAAAATTTCTCAGTTCAGCGAGCGGGGCCGGAATATCGTGGTTTCGCATCGGGCGATTCTGGATGAGCAGCGTGAGCAGCAACGGGTCGGTCTGCGTGAGACCTTAAAAGAGGGCATGGTGGTCAAGGGCACAGTGACCAATATCCGCGAGTTCGGAGCTTTTATCGATATCGGCGGCATCGAAGGGCTGCTGCCGATTTCCGAAATCAGCTACGGCCGGGTGGAGGATGTCAACGATTACCTGAGCAGCGGCCAGGAACTGGAAGTGGCGCTAAAAAAGATCGACTGGGAAAATAATAAATTCTCCTTCAGTCTGCGCGATACCCTGGCCGACCCCTGGAGCAAGGTCGGCACGATTTATACGGTGGGCCAAAAGCTCAGCGGCAAGGTCAGCCGGCTGGCCCAGTTCGGGGCATTTGTTACCCTGGAAGAGGGCGTCGATGGATTGCTGCATATCTCCAAGCTGGGGCAGGGGCAGCGGATCCGCCACCCGCAGGATGTGGTCAAGGTCGGTCAGGGCCTGCAGGTGGTGATCGAAAAGATCGAGCAGGCCGAACGGCGCATCTCCCTGGCGCTGGCCGGGCAGCAAGAGGAGGTCGGCGACACCAGTTACAGCGATGCACCGGTCGACACCAGCTCGGGGTTCGGCAGCTTGGGCGATCTACTCAAGGCTGGCCAGCAGAAAAAAGCGCGTAAAAGTAAGCAGCGTAAATGACCGGAACTTCTTCCCGCAGCGCCATTCTGTTCGCGGTCTGCATGGCGCATTTTCTGATGCCGTTCATGATGTCGGCAGTCGGTGTGGCGCTGCCGTCGATGGGGCGGGAATTCTCCGCCAGCGCCATGCAACTGGGGCTGGTGGAGACCACTTACGTGCTGTCCGCGTCAATCTTTCTGCTGGCGATGGGCCGCTTCGGTGATATCCACGGCCGGCGGAAAATCTTTCAACGCGGCATCCTGTTTTTTACCGCCACCGGCGGCTTGATTTCTCAAGCCTGGTCGATCGAGGCGGTGATCGGCCTGCGTTTTTTGCAAGGGATGGGCGGGGCGATGGTGATGGCCACCAGCATGGCGATCGTGGTTTCTGCCTTCCCTACGAGCGAGCGGGGCAAAGCCCTGGGGATTGCCATCGCCAGCGTCTATGCCGGGATCTCCTGCGGCCCCTTTTTCGGTGGCTACCTGGTCGCTTGGCTGGGCTGGCGCTCGCTGTTTTACCTGTTGATTCCGCTCGGCCTGTTCACTTATTTGGTGACCCGGATAAAAATGAACGAAGAATGGGCCGAAGCGGCCGGCGAACCCTTCGACTGGTCCGGGGCGCTGGTTTACGCAGTGGCGATCCTGCTGCTGATCCTCGGGGTGTCTAATTTGAGTAAGGGCTGGTGGGCCTGGGGATTGTTGCTGACGGCGAATTTCGGCTTCGGTCTGTTCTTTTGGCTGGAAGCGCGGAGTAAGTACCCGATTCTCAATATCACCCTGCTGCGGGAAAATCGAGTATTCGCCCTAAGCAATCTGGCAGCCTTGTTCAACTATGCAGCGACCTTCGGAGTGACGTTTTTCTTGAGCCTCTACCTGCAGTACGTCAAAGGGATGGGGCCGCAGCAGGCCGGCACAGTATTAATCGTCCAACCGATCGTGCAGACCCTGTTTTCTCCGCTTTGCGGCCGGCTGTCCGACCGGGTTCCCGCATCGCTGGTGGCGACCAGCGGAATGACCCTCTGTGCCATTGGCCTGGCGCTGGCGGCAACGCTCTCGGCGGGTTCCTCGCTGCTGATCGTCATCCTGCTGCTGGTCCTGCTCGGCGCCGGGTTTGCGCTGTTTTCCTCGCCGAATGTCAATCTGATCATGGGCAGCGTTGCGCCGCGCTATCTCGGCGTCGCCTCGGGGCTCAATTCGAGCATGCGCACTCTGGGGATGATGACAAGCATGATGATCATCACCCTGATTTTTTCCTACCTGATGCATGGCCAGCCGGTTACCCCTGAAACCCAGGCGGATTTTCTAAATAGCATGCGGCTGGCGTTGTTGATCTTCTGCGGCCTGTGTGTCATTGGTATCGGCTGTTCAATCGGTCGAGTCCAGAAATTGCCGGAAACGGAGACTATCTCATGAACTACTGGTTGATGAAATCGGAACCGAACTCCTTTGGTATCGATGATCTGGAAAAGATTCCACAGCAGACCGAACACTGGGACGGGGTGCGCAACTACCAGGCGCGCAACATGATGCGCGATGACATGAAAGTCGGTGACCAGGTGTTCTTCTACCACTCCAACTGCGAAACACCGGGCATCGTCGGCATCATGGAAGTGGTGCGCGAAAGCTATCCCGATCACACCGCGTTTGATCCGCAGAGCAAATACTTCGATCCGAAAAGCGCTCCGGACCAGCCGCGCTGGTTCATGGTCGATATCAGGTACATCCGCCACACCAATAGAGTGATTCCACTGACCGAACTGAAAGAACAGGAAGCGCTGGAAAATATGCCGCTGGTGCGCAAAGGCAACCGGCTGTCGATCATGCCGGTGAGCGAGCAGGAGTGGCAGTATATTCTGCGGCTGGAGTAGGCTGCAAAGCTGAGCTCGCTTGAGTTATTGCCCATTTAGTTCTTGCCTCTGTCTGTCCCGTTGATTATTTTCCCTGCTACTTACCCCTGTTGCCTATTTTATCACTGGAGAGAAAATGCCAAAAGGAATCAGAATTGCTGTGCTGGCGGTGGTGTTGCTGCTGGCCGCTTACCTGGGCGCAACCTACCTGGTCGGTTATTTTACCCAAAAAGAATTAAGCCGGCAGTTAGCCATAGTATCAGCGCAAACAACCGGCCTGGAGACTGCCATTACCTCTTACGACAGATCGTTCTTCTCCTCATCGGTCGTCACTGAATTGACCTTTTCAAGTCTTAAAACCGGTCAAGCAGCGGCACCGTCAATCATTTTCCAGAGTGAATTACAGCATGGTCCATTGATCTTGGCTGGCGAGGCGGCACCGGCACTGTTGCTATTAAGTAGTGAATCGAAAATCGTGCAGACCACCGGTGGCTGGGCGGAGCTGCTGAACGAGATTCCAGAACTGAAAGAGCTGATCTTTACCGATCGGCTTACCTGTTTCTTGCAGTATCAGCACCATAGCGAATTTCCGGGCATGGACCGCCAGCTGCTGGTTGATGGAAACCGCCTGTCACTGCAATTGTCGGCAATCACCGCTGATTTTACTGGTGAGCTGTGGCCGGAGATGACTCTGCAGGGGCAGGTTTTATTTCCTGCTGGCAAGCTTCAGTTGCCCGCCGAAGGTGTTGTTGTGGCGCAGCAGAACTTCAGTTTGGATCTGGATGTCCAGCAAATGATGCCAGCGCTTTATGCCGGCTCATCGATACTCAAGATCGAATCCTTGTTTGCCAGCAGCAGCAAACGCGGCGAGGAATTTTTTGTCGAGATGGATGCCCTTGAGATCAGTGCCATGGTTGATATGGTTAACGGGATGCTGGCAGAAAGAGTCACAGCTCAGCTGGAAAAGCTGCAGGTCAATGATGACACATACGGCCCGGTACTGGCGGATATCGCCATCGGCAGTCTGGATGCTCAACTTCTCTCCCGTTATCAGCAGGAACTAAGCAGTGCCAAGAGGGTTCTCGTTACCAGTAAACAGAATTCCCCAGCCTTTCAGCAACTGCAGCGGAAAATGCAGCAACTGGCGCTGCAGCTCCTTAAAAAATCTCCCCACCTCAAGCTTGCTCAGCTTGAGGTGAAGACACCCTTCGGCAAGTTGGTCAGCAGCGGGAAGGCGCAGATTAAAGGGACCCAGGTGCAGGGAATCGACCCGCCGGAACAACTGCTTGCCGCCCTGGTTGCCGATGCCGATCTGTTGATCAGCAAAGAATTAATCCAGGAAATTGTTCAGTTGACTATCGGCATCGATCTAAAAAGAAGAGGCATGCCCGCTGGACAGGCTGAACTGCAGGCACGGCAGCAGGCAAAAGCGGAAATTGAACGTTGGCTGGCAGACAGCATCCTGATCGATGCCGGCGATAACTATAGTTTGCAGGCAAAGGTTACCGGCGGTTCAGCCTTTGTGAATGGGCGGAAGGTGCAATAAAACAACGTCCTTGCAACAAGCGTTTTTTACTGACCGGCGGCCGCAACAGGCGCCGGTTTTTTTCTGCAGGTCTTGTTCAGGGCCAGATAAAATTCTGGCTCAGCGATAAAAATCGCAGCGTGGGAGCTCTTTTATTCCCTGAAAGACCGATTTTCTATGCTTTGAGAGATCGATTTTCCCCTTTTTAAGTTACCGAAATTACATAAAATTGACCCGATATCCGGTCGTATTCCCATCGATGTCGAATGAAACGGTCGTTTGAATTCGCTAGGGTTAAGTCACAAGCGATATGCGATTGCGACGCTAACCCAAACGGAGGACAACATGAAAACGACATTGGCCCTATTGATTGCTGGACTTTTTTTGTTAACCCCAACGCTGGCCATGGCTGATCGTGACGGCCGCCGACACGATGATGGCCCGCGTCAACACAAGAGCTGGTCGAAGAAGGACCATCAGGACAAGGATCGTCATCACTATCGCGACGATGATCGTCATGATAATTGGCGCAAGCACAAAGCCAGAAAACACTACAAAAAGCAGGTCCGTAAGCATCGCCGCGACCACCGGCGGATGGAACATCGCGCATACCGTAGAGAGCATCGCCGTGACCACCGGCGGATGGAACGTCGCGAATACCGTAGAGAGCACCGTCGTGACCACCGCCGGGCAGCCAACCATTATGGTTCACACTATGACATTGCCGCGGTGATCTGGGGAGATCCGCACATTGCATTTAGGATTGTACGGTAAATTACTGGCTTTGTTGCCTTGCGTCGAAGGGTCGTCCTATTCTGGGGCGGCCCTTTTTTTATCCATTTTGGCTATTAACTGAAGGTCATAGATCAAGGGAAACTCGCCTTTTGCGCGGGCTCTGGCCCTGAGGTGACGACGATTGCCTAATATTCTGGCTTGGTCAATCAATAGTCCGCATAAAGTATGGCATGCTTTATGTTTAGTTAGTTTCTGTCCGGAAACGTCCAATAATACAGAACGGGAAAAACATGGAACAGGCCTGAATTATGCCGCAACTATTAAACCGGCGTTTTCTGCATATATTTGTTCTTCTGTCGGCGGGCTGCCTGCTGAGGGGAGAAGCGGCCCTGGGTCAAACCGCTTTGGGGGTGGAACTGCCTGCTGAATTGTCAATCCGCCGGGTGGCCCAGGCGCTACGCCTTGCCGCTTATTCCGAGCGACAGCTGGCGGGAAAAGTTCTGCTTGGCGAGTTTGGCGTTCCACCGCTGAACCCTGCTGGGGAACAACTATCGGCATCTGATGAAGCTGAAGAGCTCAAACCGGTTGTGCTCATACCCCATCAAAAAAATAATCAGATTATTGATATGGAAGCTCCCCCGCCACCTCGAATCCGCTTGCTTTCAACAATAACTCTCGGTTTTAGTGCCGTTTTTGAATACATTGTCGAGAAAAACTTCGACCTGAACAGCAAAGATGCAGATGACTTTTCTTCCTATGAATTTATCCTTCCAATCTCTTTTTCATATATCCCGGCCAAGGATTTTGCCTTTTTCCTGAGCGTAGATACCGGTCATATCTTTTACGAGGATCAAGCGAGAAAGGATGATGACGAAACTATACTCGATCTGGTGAACGCTTTTCTCTCTTTCAGGGATATCGTTGATGGCCTTGACCTCAAAATAGGTCGCCAACGATTCAGGGATGAACGGGAATGGCTGTATGATGATGAGCTGGATGGGGTCAGGATTTTTTATGCCTTCGGAGACTTTGCCCTGGATTTTTCTTTTAGTGAACTAAGGGATAAGGATCTGTTGCGCGACCCTGCCGGGGAGCGGGTGAAGAATATCGTGATTTACGGCTACTATGAGCCGAACGAGGAGAATACACTTGCCGCCTACAGTTTCATCCGGGATGCTCAGACGAATGATCGGGAGAGCCCGGTCTTTTACGGCCTGCATTATCATGGGGAGTTGCTGGATGGGCTGTACAGCTGGCTCGAACTGGCCCATGTGCGCGGGCGGGGGGAGGATGGCAAAATCCGGGGTTTCGGGTTCGATCTTGGTTCCACTTACGTCTTTGATCTGCCGTTCGAGCCTTCCATCACCCTGGGATATGCCTTCGGCAGCGGGGATGAGGATCCCGACGACGGCAGGGACGAGAATTTCCGCCAGACCGGACTGCAGGGCAATTCGGCCGATTTCAACGGGGTGACCAGCATCGCCTATTACGGGGAAATGTTCGATCCGGAGCTCAGTAATCTGCATATTCTCACTGCCGGGCTCGGCGTGCGCCCGACCCGCGAATCCTCGGTTGAGCTGGTCTACCATTATTATCGCCAGGATGAGGCTTTCGATGAGATTCGCGATGCGGCAGTCTATGAGTACCCGGATGGTCTAAGTAAGGAACTTGGCCACGAGATCGACCTGATTATTGGTTTCAGTAATAATAGTGGAGACTTCATGGTTACCCTGAATGCCGGGTATTTCATCCCCGGCGCTGCCTTTGCTAATGATGCGGATGAGGCGTTTTTTACCGATTTCGTGCTGCAATACGATTTTTGATCCGACCAGCTTAGGGGGATGAGCATTCAGCCAACTCATCCTAATTTTTGTGCTGCCGGCCTTTCGGGCAGCAGCTTCGCCTTTTGTCCCTTGGGACAGATTGTCGCATCGCACCATCTGTCCCAAGGGACAGATTTTTGATACTCTCCTAATGTCAGACTTATCTATTTAACCTACTTAGCGCTCCTTTCTCATTGGCATGGAATTGGCTCTATTAAAAACGCTAGGGGAAAAAATCAAGGCGAATCGGCCCCCCACTAGAAAAGGTCCCGGGATGTTTCAGGGCCGTCTGAGAGGGGCTCAACAAATATTCGCCAGGGAAAGGAGGTGAGAGCCAATGAGGTTAGCCGAACTGATTCCCGCAATGAGCACCGTGTCAAGGGGTTCGAGATCCTACAGCCGCAAGTCTTACTCCCGTAAAAGCAGGTCCTATAGTTATGGCGGCAAAAAGCGCAAAATGCGCAAAGGGTACAAACACTAGCTAAACGCTACAAACGCAACCGCCCCGGCAGTCCCCCTGTCGGGGCATCTTTTTAAGCTGCACCCCGGGCGCGCGATAAGGAGGTGGGACGGTGGCAAGGGAGAGCCTGAGGCCCGCTGGTGAGAGTTCAACACCCCCAGCAGTAACGGTTCGCCAACTGTTCCGGCTGTTCTGGCCGGACACCCGGCCTTACCGCGGGGCTATCGTCCTTCTCCTCACGGTGAATCTGCTCACCCCCGCCCTGGAACTGGCCGCATCGACCAGGTGCTGGTGCCGCGAGATCTCGGCCCGCTCCTCTGGCTAGCCCTGCTGCTGCTGGCGGTGGCGGTGGCGGAAGGCGCGGCCGCTTACCTCGATCGAATCTTGTCGACCTCTGTGGCGGAGCGCTTTTTATTGGCGCTGCGCACGCGGGTGACACATCATCTTCTGCGCCTCTCGCCCGACTTTTTCGAGCAACGTCGGCTCGGGGACCTGCTGTCGCGTCTGAGCAAAGATACCAATTCGGTCGAAGCCTTTATGCTCTCGGGGATGACGGCCGCCCTGGCCGATTTTTTGCGCGTACTCCTTTTTGCCGGGGCCGTGTTCTACCTCGAGTGGCGGCTCGCTCTGGTTGCCCTGTTCGCATTGCCGCTCTTTGGACTGACGGTGCGGCGGTTCTCCGCACGCATCAGGGAGGCCTCCCGCAAGGCCCACCGACACGCCGGCATGGTCACCGCCGTGGCCGAGGAGGCCTTTTCCAACGCCGCGCTGGTACAGGCCTTCGGTAGAGAGGAGACCGAGGTGGGGCGCTTTCGGAGCGAGGGGCTCGGTGGCCTAAAGGCTCAGCTGACCTCAGCGCGGCTGCGCGGTCTCTACGCTTTTCTGGTCGACCTCATCGAGCTTGCCGGCGGGCTTGCCGTGATCGCCCTCGGCACCTGGGCACTGGCGGCGGAACATTTGACCCTCGGCGGTCTCCTGGTTTTCGTGACCTACCTCGGCAAGCTTTACAGCCCGATCCGGGGACTCGGCAGTCTGGTCAACAGCGCCTATGCCGCGGCCGCCGGAGCGGAGCGGATCGTTGAACTTCTCGAGCAGCGTCCCGGCGTCGAAAACCGCCCCGCGGCGCGCCGGCTGGTGCATCCGCAGGGGGTTCTCAGCTTCGAAAACGTCTCCTTCCGCTATCAGGGTGCCAAGCAGGACGCGCTCTCGCAGGTTTCCTTTCGGGTGGAGCCCGGCCAAATGCTCGCCCTGGTCGGGCCGAGCGGTTGCGGGAAATCGACCATCATCAAACTTCTGCTGCGCTTTTACGATCCCTGTGCCGGCCGGATTCTCATCGATGGCCAGGACATCCGTGAGCTCAGCCTGGATTCGCTACGCGCGGCGCTGGCGCTGGTGCTTCAGGAGACACTGCTGCTGCACGGCAGCGTCCGCGAGAACATTGCCTATGGCCACTCCAAGGCGACCGAGGACGACATCGCGCGCGCGGCATGCGCCGCTGACGCGCAGCATTTCATCTCGAGTTTGCCCCAGGGTTTCGACACCTTGGTCGGGCAAAAGGGACGGAGCCTCTCCGGGGGGCAGCGGCAAAGGCTCGCTCTGGCCCGCGCGCTGGTGCGCGAGGCTCCGATCCTGCTTCTCGACGAGCCCACCACCGGCCTCGACGCCGCCACGGCAGCACGGGTCCTGGCCCCTCTCGAGCGGGCGGCCAGCGGGCGCACCAGAATCCTTGTTTCGCACGATCTCACTGCGGTGCGTAACGCCTCCGAGATCCTGGTTCTCGACGCCGGCCGGGTGATCGAACGCGGAACCCACAGCGCACTTGCAGCCCAGGGGGGGCGATATGCCAGCATGTTGCTAGATCGAGCCCCGCAGGTTGTTCCGCTGAAAGCGGGGGCGGCATGAGAATCGGCATGGCATACCGCACCCTGGCACGCCTTCGGCAAGGTGACGGCATCGACACCTACGACGCCTGGAGTGTCGCGCGCGCCAGCCGTTGCATTGCCAAAGTGTTGCGCAGGAGTCACAACGACGATACCCATCTGCGCCGCATGCTCCAAACCGAGGCGAAGCTCCTGCTGTCCCTGTCCCACCCGCACATCGTGCGCGCTTACGAACTGGTCGAGAAACCGCGTCTGGCCCTGATCCTGGAAACCCTCCCCGGCGAAACCCTGAAACACGCGATCCGCAACGGCCGGCCCCTGCGAGCGCGCGATCTGGCGCTGCTCGGGCTGCAGCTCTGCTCGGCGCTTCACTACCTGCACGGCAGGGGCGTGCTCCACCTCGACCTCAAGCCTTCGAACATCATCGTTCAGGGCGGCATCGTCCGCCTCATCGATCTCGGCCTCGCGCGCCCCCCGGGGCCTGGCGTGCCCGGGGTGGGGACCGATTTCTACCTCGCTCCCGAACAGGCTCGCGGGGAAACCCTGACGGCCGCAACCGACGTCTTCGGTCTGGGGGCGGTGCTCTTCGAAGCGGCGACCGGCCGGCCGCCGTTCCGTTCGAATGGCAACTGCAACCACTTCGAGCAGCTCGAGCGGCGGGCCGAGCATGTCGGGAAAGTGAGGCGCCTGTCCCGGCCGCTTGCCGAGGCAATCGATCTCTGCCTGGAGCCGGTTCCCGGCGAGCGGCCCGCCGTCAGCTGGCTCATGGAGCGTCTGCAGGAGGTCGCGGCGCCTCCCAGCAAGCAGGCCGCAGACAAAGGGGACGCTCGGGCCTGAGGGCTAGTCTCGGGGAAATGTTCAACGCTATGGGAGACAGGTTTCTGCCGAATAAGAAGGGAAGGCGATCAGAGCTGCGGACTCAAGGGTTCCTGTATTGCTTCTGCGAAACCTTGCGATCCTCTTCCCGAGAGATGTTGTAGGCTTTTATTCGCCGGTAGATGGTATTCCGGCTGACACCCAGCAGGCGAGCCGCTTCGGTCTTGTTCCAATAGCATTGCTCCAGAGCCCGGTGGATCGCCTTGGCCTCTTCTTCCTCACCGTTGGCAGAAAATAGCGCTTCTTTCTCAGGAACATCACTGAACTCCGGCGGCAGATCGTTGACGGAAATGATCGAATGCCGGCAGACCACAAAGGCATGCTCCAGCGCATGCTCCAGCTCCCGGAGATTGCCCGGCCAGGGATAATTCATGAGGAGCGCGAGGACATCCCCGGAGACGGCGATGATCTCTTTTTTGAACTGTTGGTTGAACTTTCGTAAAAAATGCTCTACCAGCAAGGGGATGTCCTCGCGGCGCTCTTTGAGCGCCGGGGTATTTATCTCTACCACCCGCAGGCGATAAAAGAGGTCCTCGCGGAACTCTCCCTTTTTAGCCTTTTCGCGCAGATTCTGATTGGTGGCCGCGACAATCCGCACATCGACCTTGATGGGGGTCGAATCCCCGACCCGTTCGAACTCTTTTTCCTGCAACACCCGCAGCAGGTGCATTTGGATATTGGAGGAGATATCGCCGATTTCATCCAGGAAAATGGTTCCCCCGGCCGCCCGCTGAAAGCGGCCGATCTTATCGCGCAGCGCTCCGGTATAGGCCCCACGAACATGGCCGAAGAGCTCGCTTTCAAGCAGGTTTTCCGGCAGGGCTGAGCAGTTCACCTTGACCAGCGGTTTACTCCCGCGCTCCCCGGTATAATGCAGCGCCTCCGCCACCAGTTCCTTGCCGGTGCCGCTTTCGCCGGTAATCAGCACTGTGGTCTGCACGTCCCGGAGATCCTCGATGAGCGAGTAAATGCGCTGCATCTCCTCGCTTTTCCCCACCATGTTGTGGAATTGCCGACGGACCTTCAGATTCTTCTCCAGGGCGACCAGGCGGGTTTCGTCCTTGATCACCAGGACGGCCCCGGCGAATCCTCCCTGGTGATTTAGCAGCGGAGAGGCAGTTACGGTCACCACCTGACCCGAGCGATCTTCGGGGCAACATTCGATCCGGAAGAGCTCAACGGGCTGTTTTTTTGTAATTGTTTCTTGAAGCGCCTTGAGGCATTTCTTGTTGCAGGGCAGAGGAAGGGAATGAAAATCGCGCCCGATGATATTATCGGATAAACCGCAGATGTTTTTTGCTGCATCATTGAATTCCGTCACGATCAGGCCGTGATCCACGGTGATGATGCCGTCCTTGACACTACGAAAGATAGCCTCGAGGTTAGAGCGGAATCGCTCCTTTTCCTCGATCAGGGTCTTGCGTTGCAGAGCCATTGCTGCCCCCTCAGAAGATTTGACTTTATCAGGGCTTATCGTTAGTTATTCTGATATCTGCTTAACGACTATCACAATCTAATGAGAGATCAAGCCGTTCCATGGGGAAAAGATAGGAAGTCTTTCCTTGCTTTATGATCTTTTCGGCGTGGCGGACTTTTCAGGAAAAGAAAAAATCTGGCCCAAATAGCCGCTTTTACAGTCTGCTTATGGATACCGCAGCTGCCAAAGCCAGATGTGCTAACGACATTAGTTTCGACCCATTCTAAAGAAAATAATCTGCCCCGCCGAAATATCAGGGCCGCCATATTCAAGGCCGTCCTTGGTATACCTTGTCAGTAGCAAGGCCAGCCGCTATGGTTGGCCCAGTCGAAGGAGGAGCACCTATGGCCAACCGCTACGAACGCAATGCCCTGTTGCGCTATGAAAAGGAACGCCGCAAGAATATCCTCGCTAAGCCGGGGGTGCACGATTTTGTGCTGATCCTCGATCATCTCAAACCCGGTTTCAATGTGCCGAAGATCTTCCGCAGTGCCGAGGCCTTTGGTGCTGCCGCAGTCCACCTGGTCGGCATCGGGCCCTTCGATCCGGCTCCCGCCAAAGGTTCATTCCGTAAGGTGCCGGCGGTTTTCCATGATGACTTCGTCAGCTGTTACCGGCAGCTTAGCGACGCCGGCTACCAGCTGTTCCGTCTGGCTCCCGATGCCAAGGAGAGCCTCTGTCACTGCGAACTGCCGAAAAAAAGTGCTTTCATCCTCGGCCACGAAGAGTTCGGTTGCAGTTTCGATCCCAACGACTATCCCGCTATTCAACCCCTGAATATTCCTCAGTACGGTAGTGTCCAAAGCCTCAATGTCAGTATTGCTTCCTCAGTGGTGATGTTCGAGTATCTGCGTCAACATAGAGTGGATGGCTGAGCACCACCTTCTCCCTTGTAAATCATAGAGCCATTTGTATCTCACTTATTCTTTGTTAAATTTTTTGCAGACGTCCTGGTCAGATATGTGCACCGAATTGTGATCCGCTTATTTAATCGGTAGGTCATTTCATATTCATCGACAACCCATCTGGAGGAGGAAATCATGTTCACATTTTTGGTTCTGCTCGGTTTATTTCTTCTGGCTCTGCTGCTCCACTACCTGTTTGGCAAAAAGGATATCGCGGCCAAAATTTCCAAAGAGGGCATGCCCAGCCTGAGGCCTCTGCCGATCCCGGTGAAAGACTATGATTTATTCATGCGCATTGCCATCTGGCTGTTCCATATCAGGCGCTGGGAGCTTATAGATAACTGGCATTTTATCTACGAAAGTAAGGAAGATAATGCAACAGTGGAAATTGTCCTGCCCAAGGAATTTGAATTTGATGGCGCGTCGATACCGCGACCGCTCTGGGCTTTTTTGAGCCCGGTGGGATTGCTGCTGGTGCCGGGGCTGATTCACGACTATGGCTACAAGTACAACCAGCTCTGGCAGAAAGACAGCAACGGCGAGATTGTCCCTTACAAAAAAGATTCGAAACGTGAAGATTGGGATGAGCTGTTTCGACAGGTCGGTGAGCAGATTAACGGCATGGTCGGTATCGATTTCGTCGCCTATCTGGGGGTGAAGTATTTCGGCAACGGGCCTTGGAAAAAACATCGCCAGGCAGGATTAGAGCCGACTAAGCCCGTAGAATAGCAAGTAAACTTTTGTCTCACGCCCGCTCGCTAGGCCCACTCGAGGCGCAGAGTTCGCAGAGAAAACCTTAAAGACTTGTTTTTCGCTTTCTCTGTGCCCTCTGCGTCTCGAGCGACTAACAGGAGCGGGCGGGAGATGCTTTTCTGCTTTTAAATAAAGCCCTAGGAGACTGTCGGACTATCCATGAGCCAGCTGCAAATTCGACTGTTTGGCCCAGATTTCAGCTCCTTTTCGGCCCATAGCTAAGGCTATGAGCTCTCAAACGAGCCAAAATTTGGTCTCAAACATCCAAATTTTCGCTTTGGCCCGAATAGTTCGACAGCCTCCTAGCACATCCGTCTATACACTCCTTGGTCAAGTCTAACGATTTAACCTTTTGCAGAACCGTCCAAGCCGATTAAAATATGCGTGTTTGTCCGTTCAACGGCAACGGATTGTCCAATTCTTCATCTCGTTTAGGGGTGGAACAGGAGGAATAGATGAAAATTGTGAAAATGAGCAAAGTTTTGGGACTGTTTTTAAGCCTAGCCTTGACGTTAGCGGCCTGCGGGGGCGGTGGTAGCGGCTCTGGCGGTTCCGATCAGGGAACCCTGGCGGTGTCGCTGGTCGATAGCTCGACGGAAAATTACCTGGGCGTTTATGTCACCATCGATGAGGTGGCCATTCATTCCAATAGCAATGGCTGGGAGACCATTGCCACCCCAGGAGGAACGTATAACCTGCTGGAACTGGTCAATGGCGTCAGGGAGGAACTGGCACTGACTCAGCTCGATTCAGGGTCGTTTACTCAGCTCCGTTTACTGCTGGGAAGTACTGCGGATAATACCCTGAACCTGTTGGGCGATCCGCACCCTTTTCCCAATTACCTGATCGATGACAGTGATGCGGTGCATGAACTGAAAGTCCCCAGCGGCTATCAGAGCGGGATCAAGATTGTCAAAGGATTTACCATCAACGACAATCAGACCACCGAGCTGATCCTTGATTTTGATGCCATGAAATCGGTGGTCAAGGCCGGAAAAAGCGGCAAGCACCTGCTCAAACCGACCATCAAGATGCTGGCTACAACCGACGGCGTGCTACTTTCTGGGCTGGTTGACGATGGCACTCTCGGTCTTGCTGGGGCGATGGTCAGCGCTCAGACTTACGATGGTAATCTGTCCCTGGACCCGGCTGAACGGGTGGACGTGTTGCGCAGCACCGTCTCCGGCGAGGATGATTCGACCACGGCTGAGGATGAGACCGGTGAATACAAGCTGTTTCTGGCTGCCGGGAACTACAACCTGCTGGCCTACCTGAATGGTTATGAGCCGATCTGTCGCACGGTTGATCTGGTCGCCGGGACTTTACCGGAGGAAGACTTTACCCTGACTCCGGCGCTTACTGGAATAATTTCCGGAACTGTTGACATCGTAACCAGAACCCCGGTCGAAGATCAGCATGTGACCATCGATTTCCGTCAGGACGGGCTCTGCGGGGTGTCAAACCGATGGGTCAATGTGAAATCCGTTGCTGTGGAAGATGGGGGAACTTATGATGTCGAGCTGCCAGTTGGTACCTACCTAGTGGTGTCGTCAACCCCAGGGATGGTGACTCAAGAGAAGATGGTGACAGTGACGCACAATGCTGACATACGCCACAATCCGGCTTTTTAACCACGACATTCAACAGTACTGGCGCCTGCTGGAGACAACCTCCGGCAGGCGTTTTTTATTTGCTCTGCAATTGCAGCAAGAAGGGCAAGTCGAGTTGATGTTCTTCCAGGTAGCGACGGGTGGTAACAAAACCCTGGGGAATGATGCCACTGAGCTGATGCTCCAACTCCAGCCAGAGGAGATAGATCAGGTTACCGCTTAAGGAGACGCCGAACTCTTCGCGCATGGCACGTAACAGCACCGATTCCAGTTCCAGCCCGGTTTCCTGCGGGGCGGCTAAGTAATGGGTCGGAAAGGCGACGACCTCGGGGTCGAGGCTGCTGAGGAAGGCCTCTTTTTCCAAGGGGTGTAGAGTGGCAAAATCGACCGCGCACCAGTTGCTGTTGCGGGTTGATAAGAGGGCCCGGCAACTGTAGGGGCGTTGCGGATAAAGGCTGCAGTTGCCCTCCTCCGCTATCAGTAGCGGGCAACCGCCAAGCTGATCACGAAATTGACGCAGGAAGTCTTTTAAATCGCCGGAACCCAGGCTTATCTTTCTTAACTCATCGATCTTTTCGTTCAGTAATATTCTTTGTTCAGGATTTATGTTTCTTGCCAGGAGCAGTGCTTCGGCAAAGCTGCAGTTGACAGTCAGGCTGCAGCAGTTGCAGCAGCCGCTGCTGCAATAAACCTGAATCCGTTCCCCGCGAAGCCGCGCGCAATCTTCAATCGTCTGGCGATCCAACAGCTGTTGCCCTGCGGCGAGTTGATCTAGAATTGGCTGCCAGCGCATCAAACCACCCGGTTCAGGGGCGCTCCTTCGAGAAAGGCTTTGACGTTGCTGATCACCATGTCGAGCAGCCGCTGCCGGGCTTCGGCGGTGGCCCAGGCGATATGCGGGGTGATAAAACAGTTCGGCGCGCTCAGCAACGGGTTGTCTTCGGCCGGCGGTTCGCTGGAGAGCACATCGGCGGCAAAGCCGCCCAGGTAACCGGCGTGCAGGGCTTCGGCGACCGCTGCTTCGTCGATCAGTGGCCCGCGGCCGGTATTGATCAACAGAGCCCCCTGTTTGACCCGCGCCAGCCGTGCGGTATTGACCAGCTGTTTGGTCTCTTCGGTGAGGGGACAGTTCAGGCTGATGACGTGGCTTGCGGAAAACAGGCTGTCGGTATCGACAAATTTGACCTCGGTTTCATGCTGGTATTTTTCCGGATTGGCGGTGCTGACCAGCACCTGCATGCCGAAGGCCCGGGCCACCCGGGCGACCTGTTGCCCGATCTGACCAAAGCCGACCAGCCCCATGGTTTTACCGGCCAGCTCCAATAGCGGCCGCTGGTGAAAGCTGAAATCGACGCAGCGACTCCATTCGCCTTCGCTGACCAGTCTGGCGTGATGGCCAACCTGCTGGGTCATCTCCAGCAGCAGGGCGAAGACCATCTGGCAAACCGAAGCGCTGCTGTAACCGGGAACATTGGTGACGACGATATTGTTGGCCACGGCAGCGTCCAGGTCGATGACGTTGTAGCCGGTGGCCAGCACCCCGATATATTTTAAATCGGGCAGGGCGGCCAAGGTCTCCGCGTCCAGTGGGGCTTTATTGGTTAAAACGATTTCCGCCCCGGCGGCCCGCTCGGCAACCTGTTGCGGTGCGGTGCGGGCATAGATGGAACAGTCGCCCAATTCTTCCAGCGGGTTCCAGTCGAGATCGCCCGGATTCAGGGTATGTCCGTCAAGCACGACAATTTTCATCAGCGTCTCTCCATTTTCAGCAGCACCGGCAACTATTGCAGCGAGTAGCCGCCGACCCGCCAGCGGTTGTCCTGATCTTTGACCAGGGTGACCATTTCGATGGCGGTCTTGTTTTCAAAGGTCGAGCGGAAGATGAGGAACAGCATCGGTCGGTTATCGGTTTCGTCAGAGCCTTCAACCGGCTTGGTCATTTGTAGTTGGCGTTGCTGATTCTTGCCAAAATTGGGGCGCAAGTGGGTGATTTCCTGGGTCCACTGGCTGCGGTCGATTTTCCCCCGGAAGTATTCCGAGCTGGTTTCCCAGCACTCTTGGTATTCACCGCGATCGATCTGCTCGAGGAATTCCAGCGCTGCCAGGGTCGCTTGTTTATCGGGCGGAACCTGGTTTTCGGCCAGGGTAGGGGCGGGGATTAGGTAGCAAAGTAGACTGAGAATGACCGCAGCAACAACTTTAAGCATTGAGGTTCTCCGTTCGCAACTTTTCATTTATTGGTCAGCGGGATCCTGACCGCTGCCAAAGAGTTTGTACAGGGTATCCTTTTCTTCACGACTGACGATATCGACCGTCGGCAGGCTGGCATGACGTACCTGGTTGCGGCCTGCCTGTTTGGCCTGGTACAGATACTGGTCGGCGCGCTCTACCAGCTCTTCAACACTGGCTGCCTGATCACTGGTAAAGGTGTCGATGCCGAGACTGGCGGTAAGCTTCAGCTGCTGTTCGCCCAGCTGCAGCGGGGTATCTGCTATCGTCTGGCGTAATCGTTCAGCCACCGGGATGCTGGCGGCAAGCAGGGTGTTCGGCAGGATGATAGCGAATTCTTCGCCACCGTAGCGGCAGGGGATATCCAGTTTGCGCATGGTCTTCTGCATCAGCCTGGCGATCTGGATCAGCGCCTGATTGCCGACTTCGTGCCCCCAGTCATCATTCACTTTTTTGAAAAAATCGATATCGAGCATAATCAGACTGGTTGGCTGGTCGCTACGTCTGGTGCGCTCCATCTCCTGCTCGAGGGCCTGGACGAAATGGCGATAGTTGGCCAGCCCGGTCAGCGGGTCGGTGCGCACCTGGGCCGAGAGTTCGGCGAGAGATTCGCGAAGTTCGACCAGCTCGTCATACAGGGTGCAGTCACGATCACCAGAGGGGCAGCGTGGCCGCTGCGCTGCGGTTTCGGTCGATTGCTCTGTCCATTCGGTGGTGCGCGTGGCTTGTTTGGTCGTCTTGGCCATGGAATCCAACAGCGGTTATCCGGTCTATTTAGCTCAGTTGTTGAGCCTGGTTTGCATCCAGTCGGGAGCGCTGGTTTCTGGCAGGAATTATACACACCTCATAAGAGTAAGTCTAAATTTCCTCGCTGGTAATCCCTTGGCAGGGGAGCAGTCTGGAGTGTTTTACGCAGGAAAAAGCATTGCTGGTGGGGCTGGAGGTCAGTGGGAAAAAGGGAAACAAAAAATTATTGCAGGGCATTGCTGAGGTCATTTCCTGCGGCCAGAGCCGTATCGAGCAGTTCGAACAGCAGCTCAGGGTCACAGGCAAAGCGTTGTACCGCTTTATCGGTCAGCTTACTGCTGGTATCCAGCTCAGGGTTGCCACGAATCAGGGCGGCGATCCCGACGGCTAATGGGATGTTGGGGGGCAGGGCACTATGATGGCTGCTGATTGCCTGAATCAGGGGGTCCGGAAATCCCCAGCTTCTGGCCATCCGGCCGCCGACGCTGGCGTGATCAGAGCTGCAACGTTGGCGTTCGAGCTGAGTCAGTTCAATGTTCTCATCTTCAAGCCAGCGTAGATAGACTTCTCGATAGATGGCCGGTTGCTGCCTGGCCAGCAGCGGAATGCCGATATCCTGCAGCAGGCTGATGGTAAAGACATCCGCCTGCTGGTTTGGTTCCAGGCAATTGGCTATCTGTCGGGCGACTGTCGCTCTGCGGGCTGCAGTTGTCCAGAATTGCTGCATATCGAACCAGGGCAGGGGGGAGGCGCTGGCCAGACTGTCTTTGACCGCGACCGAAAGGACCAGTGATTCGAGCCGCGAGCGGCCGAGCAGGTTCACCGCGTGGCGAATGTTACTGACCTTGTGCGATAGGCCGAACCCGGCTGAATTGACCACTTTGAGCACCCGGACATGCAGCCCCGGATCGACTTCCAGTTCGGCCGCCAATTCATTGATTGAGGTCTCAGGGTCACGTAATTTGTTCAACAGATTGAGGATGGCTGCCGAGAAACTGGGGACTTCAAACTGGTCCAGCGGATCTGCTTTCGCTTGCTTCTTTTTCCCGAGTCCAAACATGATTTATTCTCCGCGGCGGGCGAGCTTATTGGAAAAGATCGACAGCAGGCCACCCAGCATAATATAGCCGGAAGAGACCTCGAGCATGGTAATCAGCTGCGCCGCCATGGTTTGCGGCAGCACGTCGCCGTAACCGAGAGTGGTCATGGTCACTACGCTGAAATAGAGTGGCGACAGACCGGTTTGGTACTGGCCGTAGTCGACCCCGACCTGGGTGTAGAGATAGGCGAAAAGCAGCAGCTGCACACCGATGCAGCAGCACCAGCGGAACATGCTACGGCCGCAGTCGCAGGTCAGCCACCAGGGGTAATAGAGAATTCTGCTCAGCCAGTTGTAGGAGCGGAATTCTTTGATGAAGTTCTGGTCGATGATTTCGCGGCGCATCAGGTAGGCACCGGCAAAATTGATATCGCGGATGTCCACGCCGATCCAGTTGGCGGTCTTGAACTGCCGGAGCATTCGTAAGCGGGCATGGCGCAGGTCGGAGTTGGTGAAATTAGTGCGTTTAACCCTGGCCAGGGAGAGATCGGCGTAACGCAGATCGGCTTCGGAGAGGTCGGCCAAGGTCAGTTCGGCTTCGCGCAGCCGGCTGTGATTCAGATTGGCACAATGCAGGTTGGCGCCGCTCAGGTCGGCCTGGGTCAAAGTGGCGTTTTCCAGATCGGCGCGGAACAAACTGGCCTGGCTGAGATTGGCGCGGCCGAATCCGGCCCGCCGGCAGTCGGCGCCATCGAGAATCGCGCCCGCAAGATTAGCGCCGGAGAGTTCGGCAGCTTGCAGATTGGCTTCCTGCAGATTAGCGCCGCGTAGATCGGCCTTAAACAGCTGCATGCCGCTCAGGTCTCTTCCGGCCAGATCGGCCCCCCGCAGGTCGGCACCGACCAGGTTGATACCGCGCAGGTCACTCTCGGCAGAGAGGTCGATGATTTTTTCGTTTTCAGCCTGCTGCATTTACCCTCTTCCAGAAAAAAAATCTTATCCCGAGGACAAATCTATAGTGTATTTTAATTTATGTCAAATAATGATGTGCCGGTGACGGCACCCAGGGACTAATAGTTGACCGAGATAAACAGCTCGATTTCCGGCTGAGCGAGGCTGAAGCGGGCTTTGGAAAAGGCGGGCGAGCCAAAGCTCTTGAGATTGTTGGAGACGCCGGCACCCTCTTTAGGGCGGGGGTAGGGGAACCAGCGCATATCGAACTTGCCGTTGCCGTTCTGATCATGATGCACCAGGATGGCATAGTCTTCGGCCAAGGGCAGGTCGCTAAAGCTGAGGCTGAGCTGAGCGCTGGTCACCGGCAGGTTCTGCAGCTGGAGTGCCTGGTCAAACTTGGGCCAGCCCTGCTCACCCCGAAACAGGGCGATCCGGAGTTCGCTTTCTGGCGCGATTTGCAAACCGCTGATGCTGACTTTGATGCTGCCGCTTGCCTCTGCTGGCGCTGCAAAGGCCGGTGTCGACCAAAGACAGAGGAGTATCAGGAACAGGAAAAAACGCATGGCAGGCTCCAATTGAACAGAATTATTTTAATGGATATCCACCTTACTCAGCTTAATTGGTCAAACCTGAAAAGATTTCACCGCAGAGATAGCAAAGGTCGCGGAGAGCTTCAAAACAAACCTGATTATCTCTGCGTTCTTTGCGCTCTCGCCTCAAGGCGCCTACTTCTGGCTAGTGAGTGAAGCGAACGGGCGGTAAACAGAATTACCAACTCTGGTAATACCTGGTGGAGCCAAGTGCATAACCAGATTATTTTTTTATGGTAGCGGAATAACTTCAGCTACGCTCGAAACTGCGGACCAGAGCAAGCAGTCTAGTTGGGCGGCAGGCTGGCGGCAAAGGCAAGGCCTTGTCGCACCCAGGCCGCAAGGGCCGCATCGGCTGCATGAGCTGTTTTGCCAACCATCACCCAGCCACGCATCGGTCGGCCGGTAATATCGAACATCCGCACATGCTCCTGATGCAGAGCCGCCTCGTAGCCGTCGGGGCCGACCCGCACGATCAAATCATCCCTGAGTACCCCGCAAGCCATGTTGCCGTGCAGCAGAAAGCCGACGCCGCCGAACATTTTTTTCTCACCGATTCCGGGTTGGTTTTTCAGCAGGCTGGCGACCCGTTCCGCCAGTTGCGGGTTATAAACCATGGGCAATGATCACTGACTGATGTGATAGCCGGCAACCCGCCAGTGGCCATCTGTGTCGAGGGTCATGGTAATGATTTCTGAAACCTCCGCGGGGTGTTGAAATTTAGAGCTGTATTCGACGATCAGATACTTGCCGTCAGGGTCTTCCGCCGGGGCATTTGAATAGCTGATTTCCTTTTGTTGCCGTTTTTCCAGCGGGCCGGCTGTGGCGTATAGTTTTTTGAGCTGCTGGTCCCAATCCTGTTGCGGGATGTCATTTTTAGTGATCCCGGCCAGCAACTCCCAGCTTTTGGCGAAGTCCCCGGCATCGACCTGTTCAAGAAATATTGCTGCGGCGGCGCTGGCCTGTTCGGCGACCTGTGGTTCCGGAGGATCGCTGACGTGGGGTAAAAACAGGATGACCAGCACGACACAGATCAGAATCAGGTGGATACGATAACGATGGGGGATCAAGGTCTTCTCCTCTAACAGGCATTAAATATTGGATTGACTGACTTAAATGGGGGTTATGACAGCTGGCGAAAATAGAGATTTTAGCAAATTCGGCCACTCTGCTGCAACGGCCTGATTTTAGTCAGGGAGTCGAAAAATAAAAGGGCATCTTAAGCTGAAAGGCAAAGAAGCGCAAACAGTTGCTTTGCTGCGTTAGCGCTGGTCGCTCAACGCCAGGCGGAGGCCGAAGGCAAGGAACAGCGAGCCGCTGACCCAGCGCAACCCTTTTTGCAAACGGTTGGAGCGGCGCATGCGGCCAGCGATCGCGGCCGAGAAAAAAACCACATGGGTATGGACGATGGCAGCTACCAGCGCATGGGTGGCCCCCATCATGGCGATCTGCAGCTGAGGGCGGAGGCCGGAGGGATCAACGAATTGCGGCAGCAAAGCCAGCATCAGCAAAGAAATTTTCGGATTTAAAATACTGACAAAAGCCCCGTTACGGAAGATTCTGCGCAACGAAATCTGCCCGCTGCTGGCCTGCACCTGCAGGCCGCCCTGGCCGCGCAGGGTCCGCAGAGCCAGATAGACCAAATAGGCCACCCCGAAAAATTTTAAGGTTTGAAAGGCCGCGGTTGAGTACTGCAGCAAAGCAGCCAGGCCCAGGGCAACCGCCAGGGCATGGCAGAGAATGCCGGTTGAATTACCTAGGTTGCCGATCATTCCCGCTTTGCGACCATGGCCAAGGGTGGTCGAAATCGAATAGACCCAGCTCGGGCCGGGCGACAGGGCCACCAGCAGACTCACCGATATAAAACCAAGGTAGTGACTGAATAGGTTCATGTTTTCAAGGCATTCTGTTTAGCCGGTGACAAGGGAAGGTGCAGCTTATCAGCTTCGTGAGCGATTAACCAGCCTAGTGTCCCGTGCGGTTAATCCTGTCTGTTAATTCAGGCCCTTTTGCCCGCTGTCCGCGTTGCGCCTCCTTGGTTTAACTATGGCTAGTACAATGTAAACCTTAACAATTCGTAAATTATGAATTTTCTGCTATAATTGTCGTCACCAGAAGAGGAGACGACATGGCACCACGCTACAGAGTG
>CAMYNC010000035.1 GCA_947259685.1 uncultured Desulfuromonadales bacterium
AGGTTTATAGGTGTGTTGAAAATCCTTTGAAATTGCAACCAGTGTCTGGTCATATTCCAGATCGACTTCGGTCAGCACGATGTTTTTGGTGTCAGTGTAGTTGTGCCAGGCAAGGATCCCGCCAATGGTGAGTATGATAATAATAAAGAGGGAATTGATCGTCAGGTAAAACGAAGGGCGGAAGTTTTTTTTATCATTCATTTCAGACCTTTGTGGCAGGTTGGCAGGTGACTGAAGCATCTCTTTGCAATTTTAGACTAACAGATTAGCTGACCATTTCATCTAAATTATACGCTCCGATCTCTTTTCGGGGCGCTCTTAAGGTTCTATTTTTATTCCCTTTTTTAGGCTTTAGAGGTGTGACGAATGCTATGGGGATTCCTTATTGATCATTTATCGCTGCATCTTCCTGATATCAGCAAATTCACCACTTTGGACTTTTGCATAGATCTCTGCAAAGCATTTCACCAGAATTTCCGCAGCTTCATCCGGGCCGGGCATCTCCGGGGTGCTGCGCTTGCTCTTGAGAATATCGAGGGTTGGAAAATCCTCACGCATATTCAAGCCACATAAATATTCCTGCATCTGTGAGTCGATCAGGCCGGGAGCAAGTGCGCAGAAGTGGGTCGCGGGCAGCTCTTTGGCGTAGAGCTTGATCAGCATATTCAGCGCCGCCTTTGAGATCCCATAGGCATTCCAGCCTCTGCTGCCACTTGTCGCCGCTCCTGAAGAAATAGCCACCACTTGCCGCAGGGTGATTTCTTCTTTCATCAGGCTGTCGAGGATGACTTTATTTGACCAGAGGTTAACATCCATCACCGCTTTCATTGTCTCCAGCGGAACAGCGGTCATATCGCCAAACTGACCGATGATGCCGGCGTTTAAGATAACCAGGTCAAAATTTGTAACGCCTGTGACAAGTTTTTCCAAATGCCCTTGGATCGTTTCTGCCTGTGCGAGGTCAACCTTAGCAAAATGGAAATTTTCATGACCGATTAGTGGCGTAGGCTCAGTTCTGCTTAGCCCATAGACAGCCCAATTCATTTTCAGAAAGGTCTTCGTCAGGCTTAACCCAAGCCCCGAACTGACTCCAGTGATGAGAACTGTTTTTCTTGCTTTGCTGTCCATTGATTCGCCTTTTTGTTGGTCGGTTTCCAGGTTTGACACCGTGTCGATAGCCGGGACCTGAGCGAGAAATGACCGAACCTCTGTCACACGGTTTTCTCTGCCTGCAGGAGAATTGCCGACAAGCAGTCTCTTCTCCTTATGTCTAACAAAGTTATCCGGGACCGCAAGGGTATATTGCCTTCGGGCGCCTTTCTGTAATATCTTGATGCCTGTATAAAATGATTTTTTCGCTCACTCAGGCTGGGATCAGTGTCTTGGCCATTTTTTTCACCCGGGGCAGACTGCTCAATTCTGCCCTGCGCTTAAGTTGAAAGGATTTCTCTCGTGGTAAAAACCTGCAAACTCTTACTTCTCTCTGCGTCTCTGTTACTGCTGGTCGTAGTTCAGGGCCAGGCTTTTTCAAACAAGACAAACCCAACGATCGGCGGCGAAATCGTCGAAACCATGGACTCTGGCGGCTACACTTATGTGCAGCTTACCAGCAGCAACGGGGTGAAAAGCTGGGCGGCGATTCCACAGACTCAGGTGAAAGTTGGTGAGGTCGTCGAGCTCAACAGCGGGATGGTGATGCAGAACTTTACCAGCAAGACCCTTGACCGCACCTTTGCAACTATCGTCTTTTCATCGGGGATCGCCAAGCCCTGAGCCTGAGCTTGACAGGAAATTTATATCGGAGACGGGGCAGCCAGCTAGGGGCCCCGTTTTATTTGCCTCCAGGTCGTTCCGGCCCTGGCGATAATGCAGGGTCTTTTTCGCAGTGACCCTTGCCTGCCTGCCTACCTGGCTGTTTCCTTGCCGAAAAATCGCTTAAATTTTATGCTAGCCATTACAGTACCCATAGAAAGGGATGAAAATGAAGAAATTATTGGTTGTTTGTCTGCTGAGTATGTCCATGCTGATGGTCGGCTGTGAGAGCGCCCAGCAACGGGCTTATGACTTGAAAGCCGATACGGTCGGTACTCATCGTGTGGTTGAGGTCTATACCGAAGCCGGCACCAAGGTCGCCGCCATTGAAGACCAAAGTATGCGGTTTGAATTGGTTGGTGAGCGTTCTGTCCGGCTGTGGTTGGGTGATAAAAACGAGAAAGTCATGATTGGCAATATGGGTTTTATCATTCGCGACAAATGATCTGCTACTGCTCGTCTTGCAGGACTCTTTGCGCTGGGCTGGCGTCACTTAAATACTGAAAATCAAGGGTTCGCTTGGCTGCGCATAGGCTGAGTTAACAGTGCGTGGGGTAATCTTCCCTATGACCTTCTTGCTTTTCTCCTGGGGAGAATGGTAAAAAGCTCTCTGTCGCTGACCACCGGGAAGGCTTTTGGGCGGGTGCTACTGGTTTGCACCAGCTTCGGGAGCCGGGGGGCGGAGGTTTTAATCCTCTTGCCTTAGCCATTTCCCGAGTTTATTGAAAAGCGGCCCATGGTGGTCGCTTTTTCTGTTTCTGGAGTAATACCCATGACCCTTATTTTTCTCCTCATTGCGGCCTACCTGATCGGCGCGATTCCGACTGGAATTCTGCTGACCAAACTGGTCGGTGGTGAAGATATCCGCAAGGCCGGCAGTGGCAACATCGGCGCCAGCAATGTCTATCGGGTGGCCGGGCGAAAGCTCGGGATGATTACCCTGATTGGCGATACCCTAAAAGGGGTGATCCCATTGCTGGTGGCGATTTATGCGTTTGACTGCGACGGTTTCGCCTTGGCGCTGGTCGGCCTCGCCGCCTTTCTGGGCCACTGCTATCCGATTTATCTGGGTTTTAAAGGTGGCAAAGGGGTGGCTACGGCGCTGGGGGTGTTCCTGGTGCTCTCGCCGCAAGCGATCCTCTGTGGCTTTGTCCTGTTCGCGCTGGTCCTCTGGAAGTGGCGCTATATTTCTCTGGCGTCGATTTCCACCGCCGCCGCGGTTCCCTTTCTGGTGCTGTTGCTCGAACGCAGCTTCAGCTTCTTTGTGGTCACCCTGATTATTGCCGGAATCGTTATCTGGCGGCATCGGGAGAATATCGACCGTCTGCTGGCCGGCACGGAAAACAAATTTAACGCCTGAAAGTTCTTTCGATGCGCTCTGTTCTGACCCGTCTGTTGCTGTTCGGCCTGCTGCTGACTCTGGGTGCTGCTGCTGTCGGCTATCAGCTGATCATCGCCCCGCTGGCACCGGCCCTAGCGGTGCGTTACCAGGTCAACAAGGGCGCGTCCCTGACCCAGGTCGCCGCAGCGCTTGAAGAGCGCGGGGTGGTGCGCAGCGCCTGGTCATTGAAACTGCTGGCCAGCCGGACCCAGCAGGGCGGCCAGATTCACGTTGGCAGCTACCTGTTTAAAACCGCTGCCAGTCCCCAACAGGTTCTTGACCGCTTAACCCGTGGCGATGTCGAGCAGGTGATGATCACTCTCCCGGAAGGCTTCACCCTGGAGCAGATCATTCAGCGGTTTGCTGATGCCGGCTATGGTGATCTCGGACGGCTGCAGGAACTCGCCAGCAGCCGCGAGTTTGCTACGTCGTTACAGATCGACGCCAAGACCCTGGAAGGTTACCTGTTCCCGGAAACCTATCTGTTTACCCCTGGTATGGACGAAGCCGAGCTGCTGAAGATGCTGGTCGCTGAATTCCAGCGCAATCTTTCCCCCAAGCTGCTGCAACAGGCGAAACAGCTGCAGCTGAACCGGCATCAGCTGGTGACCCTGGCATCGATTATCGAAAAAGAAACCGGCAGGGTGGATGAGATGCCGCTGATCTCTTCGGTGTTCCACAACCGCTTGCGGAAAAAGATCCCGCTGCAGACCGACCCGACGGTGATCTACGGCATCGCCAATTTTGATGGCAACCTGACACGTAAGCATCTACTGACCCCGACCCCCTATAACACCTACGTTATTCGCGGCTTGCCGCCGGGGCCGATCGCCAGTCCGGGACGTGCGGCACTGCAGGCGGCGGCCAATCCGGCGCAGAGCAAATACCTGTATTTTGTCGCCCGCGGTGACGGCAGTCATCAGTTTTCCAAGACCCTCAAAGAACACAATCTGGCGGTGCGCCAATATCAATTGCGGCGACCCCGGAAATAGCTGCTGCCGGTAAGAATTGTGAGGCGGGTTATATTCCCATTAATAATCTTTTGTTACTATATTCAAGAGGGAAAGATTGGGCTGCTGTGCCGGTTGCGGGATAAAAACCCTTGCCCTCTCATCAGCTCGCTACCGCTCTGCGTTAATGAATTCTTTTCTGTAATTAATTCGTGTGCTTTGCCTCAAGGAGTATGGAATGAGTGAATATTACGACCCTCAGGACCTGAAAAAGTTTGCCGAGATCGGCAAGGATGCTCCGGAACTGGCGGAAAAGTTTTTCGATTATTATGCCAGCGTCTTCGCAGAAGGAGAACTGACCGAACGGGAAAAGGCGCTGATCGGGCTGGCGGTGGCGCACACTGTTCAATGCCCCTACTGTATTGACGCCTATACCACCAGCTGCCTGGAAAAGGGCTCGAACCTGGCGGAGATGACCGAAGCGGTGCATGTGGTTAACGCCATCCGCGGTGGCGCTTCGCTGGTGCATGGCATTCAGATGCGCAAGTTGGCAGAAAAGGTTTCCTTGTAGCGATGAACGAACAGGCCAAAACCTTCCCGCCGATTGCGGGATTGACCAGTTTCAGCGAGCGTCTGGAGCAGCATCAATTGCGCCTGGGCCGGGGCGAGACCACCACTTTGCAGCTGAATACCGGGCTGCTCTGCGATCTCTGCTGTCGGCATTGTCACCTGGAGGCTGGCCCCAAGCGCAGCGAACTGATGTCGCGGCGGGTCATGGATCAGGTGATCGCCCATGCCCGGCAATGTCGGTATCAGTGCATCGATATTACCGGCGGCGCGCCGGAGTTGGTCCCCGATCTGCCCTATCTGCTCGAGGAACTGGCGCCGCTGACCCCGCGGCTAATGCTGCGGACCAACCTGACGGCCTTAAGCCGGCCGGGTAAAAGCCACCTGCTGGAATTGTTCAAGCAGCACCGGGTGGTGCTGGTGGCCTCATTTCCCGCCACCAACGCCAACCAGTTGGAGGCGCAACGCGGCCAGGGGGTGATGGATCCTTCGTTGCAGATGCTGAAACAGCTCAATGAGATCGGTTATGGACGGGAAGGCAGCAGCCTGCAGCTCGACTTGGTCGCTAACCCCTCGGGGGCCTTTATGCCGAGCGGCCAGGAGCAGGCGGAAAAGAAATTCAAGCGCGATCTGGCCCGCAAATGGGGGCTGGAATTCAATCAGCTGTATATTTTCGCCAATATGCCACTGGGGCGGTTTTTACACTGGCTGCAGCAATCGGATAACCTGGCCAGCTACATGGAGAAGCTCTCCAGCGGCTTTAACCCTGGAACAGTTGCTGGGCTGATGTGCCGCAACCTGCTGTCGGTTAACTGGGACGGCTACCTGTTTGATTGCGACTTCAACCTTGCCGCCGGCCTGCCCCTGAGCGGCAAGGCGACCCATGTCAGTGAGTTAACAGATTATCCGCAAAAGGAGACAGCCATTGCCGTCGGTGAGCATTGTTATGCCTGCACTGCCGGCTCCGGCTTTACCTGAGGTGGTGAGATCGCGACCTAGTTAGGTTGCCGGATAGACCAAGGGCCGAGCTGCAATCTGCAACTCGGCCCTTGGTCGTTTTGAGAGCAGGGGAGAGGGGAAAGGTCTTGGAAACTTTCTCTCTTCTCTTTTCTTTCTTTAACCTGCTGAAACGCTCAAAAACACCAGCCCTTGCTGGCCGGTGTTGTTAACCCCATGCGAGTCGCCAGCCGGGGCCAGCAGGACCGAGCCGGCGGCAATTTCAACGGGCGGCTGGTCTTGCTGGAGAAATTCCCCGGCGCCTTCCAGGACCATCCAGATGTGATCTCCGGCGTGCACATGGGGGTGGATATGCTGCCCCGGCAGCAGGCACCAAAGGGTCGCCCGGCTGACCTCAGTGGCTCCCAGTTGGACCTTGTTGGCTTTTTCCTGATGGTAAGCAATCTGCTCCTGGTAATTCCAGAATTCGGTCGCCATGGGCTTATCCTTTCTGCTGCCTGCACTGTAGACAAAAACGCCCCGACGAAGCGGGGCGTTGATTGAATGTTTTTGAATAATTAAACCTTGGTCAGCTTGACGTCGGCGCGATTGCTGCCATCGGGAATTAACTGCTGAATGCCAAGCTCAGTGAAGTTGTAAGGGGCAAACAGCAACCCGTGCGGAACCCTGCTGGTCACTTTCACCTTGCCGGTGGTGGCACCAGCGGCGCTGGTCAGTTTGACCTTTTCACCATCCTCGACCCCGACAGCCTTCGCATCCCTGGGGTTGATCTGCACCAGCCCTTCGGCTTCAACCTCCAGCGGTGCCGGCGACCAGGTTGAGGTGGTGCCGAAATGGCTGGCAGAGGTGCCGCTGAGCAGTTGCAGCCCACTGCACTCGTCGCTGGCACTGACCAGCTGCCAGTTCAGGCTCTTGCCTGCCGGGTTGTAGGGTTGCTTCAGGCAGGGACGGTTGCGGTCATCGCCAACAAAGCAGATATCGCCGTAAAGCGAGGTCAGGCTACTCACTTCAGTGAGGATTCCGGTCCGGCTGCTGGTCAGCGGGGTTTTGGTCAGCCGGCCGTAGAGCTCGCCAAAAATGTCCCAGTCTTCGCGTGCTTCGCCGACCGGACGGATCGCCTGCTCGAGGGAGCGGACCCGCTGATCGAGGGAGGTGACGCTGCCAGTTTTTTCGGCATAAGAGGTGCCGGGCAGCACGATGCTGGCCAGCTTGGTGATTTCAGTTGGCAGGATATCCTGTACCACCAGCACCTCCACCTGCTGCAGAGCCTTCAACCAGCGACTGCTGTTGGGGAAGGTCTGCGGATTGGTCGCCGCCAGGTAGAGGAAGCGGATCTTGCCGGCTTCGATCCCCTGCAGAATCCCTTCGGCATCGAGGCCGCCATCCGGTAGCTCGCAGTTCCAGGCCTTGGCGAATTTTGCCTTGTTTTGCGCATAATCCTGGTAGCCGGGGAGCATCTCGGGAAACACACCCATATCGAGCATTCCCTGCATATTGCCTTTTTCATCAAGCGGATAGAGTCCGCTTTCTTTGCGCAATGCTCCGCTGAGGATCGCCAGATTAGAGATCGCCGCGGCTTTCGCGGTACCAACAGCCGATTTGCTGATGTCGGCGCCGAAGATAATCGCTACGTTGGTCGCTTTGCCGAGGATATCGGCGGCCTTTTCCAGCGCGCTCAAATCCAGGCCGGTCGCGGCGACCACCTGTTGCAGGTCGATTTCAGCCAGCTGTTCTTTAAGTTCGTCCAGGTTGGCGACACTCTGGTTGAGATAGTCGTCATCCAGGAGGCCACGATCCAGCAGTAACCGTCCCAGGCCGTTGGCCAGGGAAATTTCGCTGCCCGGGGCATAGTTTAGCTCAGCATTGGCCAGGTCTCCCAGTTTGACCGAGCGCATGTTGGCAACAATCAACTGGGCATCGCCATTGCGGCAGGCTTTCTGAATTTGCCAGTCAACTGCCGGGGCTTCGGCGGCTGGCTCGGCACCTAAGACCAGGATCGCATCGGCCTGACCGATGGTGGTGAGCAGATTGCTGGCGCCGTGCAGGCCTAATCCCTTGTCGAGGGCTTTGAGGCTGCGCAGGGCACCGAAACGAGCTTCTGAATCGATATTGTTAGTGCCGATGGCGACCCGGAACAGTTTCTGGAACAGGTAGTTTTCTTCGTTGGTCAGCCGTGGCGAGGCAAAGCCGGCAATCGCGTCAGCGCCATTTTCACTGCGGACCCGCTCGATTTCAGCGACCACTTTATCCAGCGCGCTGTCCCAACCAGCTGTTTCTTCACCGATCTGCGGCTGGGTCAGGCGCTGGTCGCTGTTGATGTAGCCGTAGCCGAAGAAGCCGCCGATACAGAGATTACCGTTGTTGGTGGTCCCTTCATCATCGGAGGTGATGCGATAAACCTCATTGTTCTGCACATTGATGTCAATCTGGCAATGGCTGGGACAGAAAGTACAGACCGTCGGGGTCTTGCGCAGGGCCCAGGGGCGGGCTTTGAATTTGAACGGTTTTGAGATCATGGTGCCGGTCGGGCAGACCGATACGCAGTTGCCACAAAACACGCATTTGTCGAGCTTTTTATCGATGAAGGCTTTGTCGCCTTTGTCGTTGATAAACAGGGAGTCCGCACCAACCACCTCGTGGCAGACCTTGACGCATTTTTCACAGAGCACGCAGCGTGAAGGGACCTGCTGGATCAGCGGCCAACCATCGATGATCGGCGGATTGACATCCTCAGCAATAAACTGCTGGCGATTGACTTCCAGTTCGTAGCAGGTGTTCTGCAGCTCACATTCGCCACCGGCATCGCAGACCGGACAATCGAGGGGGTGATTGACCAGGATCAGCTCCATGATCTGTTTGCGGATCTTGGTCAGGTGCTCCGACTGGGTGGTGACGACGATGCCATCCTTGACCGAAGTGTTGCAGGCGGTCATGGTGCGGTCGATACCTTCAATCTCGACTGCGCAGATCCGGCAGGCACCGGTCGGCGAGACCTTCTGCAGCCAGCAGAGGGTCGGGATGTGGATCTCCAGCTGCCGAGCGGCGTCCAGAATCGTCGATCCTTTGGGGACAGTTACCGCCTTACCGTCAATCGTCAAGCTGACCATATATTTTCACCTCGGAAGTCGGTTGAAAACGCAACAGCAGGACAGGGCGCGAAACTCCCTGTCCTGGGTTTTCAGCCTCAAATCACTTGTATGTTTAGGTTAAACAGCAATCATCGAAACGCGGTAGCAGCGCAGGCAACGTTCTGCTTCCTGAATCGCTTCGCTGTCTTTGAAGCCGAGTTCAACCTCTTCGTAGTTGCCTTTGCTGGCGCGGGCAGCACCGTGGATTTCGTGCTGATCGAAGCGCTGCACGGCATCCAGCCAGGGCACCTCTTCGTTTTTATCGTAAACGCCGAGATGACTGAGGATGTCTTCGTGGAAGTCATCGTCGGTGAGGTAGGCTTCGCCTTCTTCCAGATAGCGCTGAATCACCTGAGCGGCACGATGGCCGTTGCCGACGCAGGCCACCACCGTCAGCGGGCCGATTTCGGCATCGCCGGAAGCGAAGACGCCATCCATGTCGGTGATCAAAATTCGGGAGAGCGGGTTGCCCATATCATCGTTAAGGTCACGGCCGGCGGCACTCTTCAGCGGCACAAACTTGGTCACCACGGTATTCCAACGGGTGATCTCGATGCCGGTGTCATCAGTGATGAATGAGAGGTCAGGATCCTGGCCGATAGCCGGGATCAGGGTATCGCACTCGACGACGAACTCGCTGCCTTCAACCGGTTGCGGACGGCGGCGACCGGAATCGTCCGGCTCGCCAAGTTCCATGCGAACGCATTCGACACCAGTAACCTGACGGCTTTCGTCGACGATGATTTTCTTCGGCAGCACCAAAAACTCGAACTGCACGCCTTCTTCGTCGGCGCCGTCGACTTCCCAGGCATCGGCCGGCATCTCTTTCCGGGTCCGGCGGTAGAGCAGGATTGAATCCTCGGCTCCTTCGCGCAGCGCCACCCGAACGCAGTCGATGGCGGTGTTACCCCCGCCGACCACACAGACCTTTTTACCCATGCCGGTTGGTTGGCCCATGTAGGCTTCGCGGAGGAAGTCGATACCGCCGGCGAGAAAGCCTTTATATCCTTCATCCTCGCCTTCAACGCCCATCGGCTTAGAACGGTGAGCGCCTGGAGCGAGCAGTACGGCATCGAACTTCTCTTTCAATTCGACCAGGGAGATATCTTTGCCGACCCGGGTATTGTAGATGATCTCAACCCCAAGAGCGCTGATGATATCGATATCCCGCTGCAGAACGTGCCGTGGCATCCGGTAGGCGGGAATTCCGACCGCGATCATTCCGCCGCCGAAACCTTCCGGCAGGGCTTCGTAGATGGTGCAGGGATAGCCTTCCAGGGCCAGGTAATAGGCTGATGCCAGTCCGGCCGGGCCGGCACCGACAATGGCGATCTTTTTATTCTTGCGTGGCTTCGGCTGCATCGGTGGCTGCAGGTTGCGCTGCCGTTCAAACTCGGAGGCGGTCCGCTTGAGGACCATGATGTTGACCGAAGAATCGACATTGGCGCGGCGACAGGCGGTTTCGCAAGGGTGCGGGCAGACCCGGCCGCAGACCGCCGGCAGCGGCATGCTTTCGCGGATGATCGCCAGCGACTCTTCATAGCGGCGTTCTTTGATCGCCTCGATATAGGCGGGGATGTCGATGTGCGCCGGACATTTGTCCTGGCAGGGAGCGGTCAATTTGACTTTATAATCGACAGCCTTGCCGGCTGGGCGCTTGCCGTTTATGTACGCCAGGTAATCGTTGCGAAAATGCTTGACGGTATCGGCGACCGGGATCGCCGAAGTCTGGCAGAGGGTGCATTTGCAGTTCTGCAGCAGCTCGGCAAGGTTTTCCAGGGTTTCCAGATCACGCTCTTCACCCTGACCGCCGATGATCCGTGCCAGCGTATCCTGCATCACCCGGGTGCCTTTTTTGCCTGGTGAGCATTTTGCGCAGCAGTAATCTTCCTGCACCCGCTTGGCGTATTCGGCCGCCATCGCAACGACGTCGACACTAGGATCGCTGAGAATCAGACCGTCCCAGCCCATGAACGCGGCAATACTCTTCTCGCCACCAAATGTCGTCGGCAATTTCTTAACGGCGACTTCAACTTCCGCGTCGCCACCCTGCCGATTATCGACAACCTCTCTTCCCCAGCTGGAAAAAGCAACCTTTGACAAACCGGCCTCCTATGACCTGCTTCGACCTTCCGGAAAAGGAAGGTCGAGAACCCCGAAAATGGGGAGAATCACCCGATGTTCTGGCTGTTTTCAGTTCTATAAATCGTATACAGTATGCAGGTAGATACCACAAACTGTGGCTGAAAATCAAGGCTAATTTTTCACCCCAATTGGCCGATTCTGGCAATGTAAACTTGAGGAAAAACAATTTGTTAGCAGATGCTGACGCGGGCGGTTCGGGGCCTGTTCAGGGCCGTGGCGGCGGCGGATTTCGAATCATCCAAATCGCCGGCGTCGGTGCTTCTTGCGGGATCAGTTCCCAGTCCTGCAGCCAGTGCCACTTTTTAACCCGGGTCGATGGCAGCCGATAATATTCAAACTGATATTCGACCTGTGCGGTTTTGGGCTGGTCCTCCAGGACGGCGTCGGGCCTGATCGCCAGAATCAGGCTGTCGACGATGCGCAGATCCTCATCTAGCGGAAACTCAGTTAGGAAGGCCTTTCGGACATCGGGATGGAGATGCTGGGCAGCTCCGGGGAAATCCTTCCAGCGCATTGACTCCCTGAATTTAATGCTGGTTTTTTCCAGCCCTGGTCCCAGGTCGAGGGAGTTCAGGCAGGCGGTCGGGAGCAGGCAGAGTAGTATTATCAGCAGGCGCAGATATCTCATCGGTAAGGCATTCCTTTAATCGCTAAGGGGTTCATTCTTCGCAGCTTTCCGGCAGGGATTCGGCTGCTGAAAACTGAGCAAAAAATAATCCGTTTTCCATGGCCAACGAGTTGCGCAGCAGCAGTTCTTCGCTAAACTGTCTCTCCTTCGGGGGGAGAGTCCTCGCCTCAACGCAGGTAGGAGCTAAAGACATGCAGGAGATCCACATTTACACCAAAGACTATTGCGCTTATTGCTATCGTGCTAAAGAGCTGCTCGAAATCAAAGGGGTTGATTACATTGAGTTCGATGTGACCAACGACCCGCAGGGGGATGATTTTATGCGGCAGCGCTCTGGTCGGACCACGGTTCCGCAGATTTTTATCGGTGGCCGGCACATCGGTGGTTGCGATGAGCTGTTCGCCATTGATGAGCAGGGCGAACTGGACCCGCTGCTGGAAGCTGCCAGAACCGCCTGAAATCACCCTCCCTTTTATTTCCTGCGCGCACTGGAAAGCTCAGCCATCTGAATGAATTGCAACTTCTTAACCAGCAAATCCCAAGCCCCCGAAAGAATCAAAGCCCAGCCTTGGCGCTTTTTTTGTGTGCTTGGCGATTCGTGGCAAGAACCCCGGGCCGCCGATAAACCTGCCTGCTCAGGTTAGTTGTCGCACAATCGCCGTATAAAAGCTGTAATCTTCTGTTTCCACCCGGGATAAAGAGAGTTCCAGGCCGAGCCGTGTGCCATCGCGTTTTTGGCCGGCCATCAATTGCACCTCTGAGAGCAGCTCGGCTCCGTACTGAACAAAGTAGGCTTCGACACCCAGTTGGTGTATTTGGCGGTTGTCCGGATGGATCAGCTGGACAATCGACATCCCCAGGCTTTCCAGCTTGCTGTAACCGAACAGCCGTGACGCCTGCTGGTTGAACAAGATGATTTTGCCATCCGGTAAAAAGGAAATAATTCCGTCCCGAGCAGTATCGGTTAAAATCCGGTAGCGTGCTTCCGAGTCGGCCAGTTCGCGGCCTTTCTCATCCAGGCTGGCCACCATCCGATTGAATCCGGAAATCAGTTCGCCAATCTCATCTTCGCGTTCCACCGCCAGCTGTTGATCGAAGGTTCCGGAATTGTTGATTCTGCTGATAGCCGCCTCGAGTTTTTTCAGCGGCTGCAGAACCGTCGTCTGGCTAAGCAGGCTGAGGCAGAAAATCAGCGCCAGAAAAATCCCTCCGGTGGTAAAGGCATCCTTCCAGACCCGTGCCAAAACTTGTTGCTGCAGGCGGTCCATCGGAATTTGCACCGAAATGGCACCGATCACTTCACCGAGGGGATAGTTGTAGGCTTTGTCGGTTTCCGGCGGATACAGCTCTCTGATAACGGTCGGGGCATCGGCCGGGTCACCATGGCACTCCAGGCAGCTTTGGTCGGCGCGAAAGGCCTGCATGTAGCGGAAACTGCGGGCCTGCTCAGTTCCGGTGATCTGATAAATTTCATCTCCGGCACCGCTCCGAAACCGTTGGAGATTACGTTCTTCAAAGAAGTCTGGAGCATTGGCCGGATTGCGGTGCCGGTCTGACACCTGGCGGATCCGGTACTCGATATCGCCGGCAACCTGAGCACCGATCCGGTTGCTGGCCAGCACCGGAATCAGCCCGACCCGGCTCTCGTTCAAGACGACATCACCCTGTTGCAACTGTGCTGAAAGATAGTCGCGGGTGCGGATTGTCTGATAGGCGATCAGGCGGGCCTTCTCGACCGACTCATCGAGGACGAACTGTTCCTGCTGGCGGTAATCCAGCCAGACGGTGATCAGAAAAAAGGCCAGCAAAGTCGCCGCAACCACCAGGTTGGTCCGACCCTGTAGGCGAAGTTTTCGGAACACTGGCATCGCAACATGTCCTTTCTGGAGGACCGTAAAAATGACTCAGTAATAAAGTGGTTCGAGGCGTTGTAACAGCTGCTTGAGGATCGCTGCGGTCATCCCCCAGATGCTGTGCCCATCCAAGCGGTAAAAATCGACGGGGACCGCGCGTCCTTTGTGTTGCCAATCTTCCTGGTGGTAGATGTTCGGATCGCACAATCTCGCCAGCGGCAGTTCGATGACCTCGGCAATCTCGTTCTGGTCAACCCGATAGGGGTAGGGCGCGGGGTAGCTGCCGACGCAGACCTTTACGTGAAAGCCGTAAACGGAATGGAAATCATCCAACTGGCCGATGCGCCGCACATCCTGTGGGCGGATGCCCATCTCCTCCTCTGTTTCGCGCAGAGCCGTCTGCCAGAAGTCAGCATCCCCAGCTTCGGCTCCACCACCGGGAAAGGAGATCTCGCCCCCATGGTTTTTCAAGTGTGCGGTCCGCCGGGTAAACAGCAGCCAAGGCTGCTCATTGCGCAAAAACAGTGGCACCAGTACCGCTGCTGGGCGCAACTGCTGCAGCGGCATCGGTGCCGCAGGGTAGTCTGCCAGTTGCATGGATATCTGATCGAGCGGAGACATCAAGTCTTCCCGTTGTTGCCGTTCTTTTTCAGCTGGGCGATGGTGGTCGCATAATCCGGGGTGCCGAACACAGCGCTGCCAGCAACAAAGACATCGGCTCCGGCGGCTGAGATCTGTTGAATATTGTCGATCTTCACTCCGCCATCGACTTCCAGTTCGATCGGCTGGCCCAAGTCATCTATCCGTTGGCGCAGTTCAGCGATCTTTGCCAGGCAATTATGGATAAATGACTGGCCACCAAAGCCGGGGTTGACGGTCATCAGCAGTACTAGATCGAGATCGGGCAGGATCATATCAAGAGCCGCCAGTGGGGTGGCCGGATTGAGCGACACCCCGGCTTGTTTGCCGAAGGACTTGATCAGTTGCACGGTGCGGTGCAAATGGGCGGTGGCCTCGGCATGCACAACGATAATGTCGGCGCCGGCTTCGGCAAAAGCGGGGATATATTGATCCGGGTTCTCGATCATCAGGTGGACATCGAGGGTCAGTTCGGTCACTGGACGGATCGCCTCGACGATTAGTGGACCGATGGTGATATTCGGCACGAAGTGACCATCCATGACATCGACATGCACGTAATCGGCACCGCCAGCTTCGATGGCCTTGATTTCTTCCCCGAGCCGAGCAAAGTCAGCTGAAAGGATCGAGGGGGCAATTTTGATCATGCAAAAAACTCCAAAAATCGGGGCGAAGTTTTGCCTCGCCCGGTTTTTTTAGTCCAACCGCCTAAAGCGCGCGGCGAAAAAAGCATCCATGCCATCATGACGATGGGGATAGCTGCGCAGAGTGCCCTGCTCGGTGAACAACTCCTCCCACTGCGGCACAACATGTTCGCGCAGGTCCTCAAGCACAAACTGCGAATGGGAGTCGAGAAAATCCTTGATTGCCTGATCGGTTTCCAGCAAGGAAAAGCTGCAGACCGAATAGAGCAGCTTGCCCCCCGGCTTAACCAGCGGTGCGACATTAAACAAAATTTCTTGTTGCAGTTCAGCCAGTTCACGGATATTGACCGCTGACTTGTTCCAGCGACTTTCCGGGTTGCGCCGCAGCACTCCCAGGCCACTGCAGGGTGCGTCAAGCAGCACCCGGTCGTAACTCTGGTCTTCGCTGGGATCGGGGCGGTCAGTCAAATCCCATTGCTGGGGGGAGATATTTGTGCAACCAAGCCGCTTAGCACCCTGTTTAATCAGCGCAACCCGCTGCGGGTGTTTGTCAAGCGCGACGATTTCAGCTTGATTTTGTGTCAGGGCGGCCAAATGGGTGGTTTTCCCTCCGGGGGCGGCACAGCTGTCGAGAATCCGCTGCCCGGCCCTCGCGTCGAGCAGATGGGCGATCAGCATGCTCGCTTCATCCTGCACCTGATACCAGCCCTCGGCATCTCCCGGCAGGCGGCCTTCACCGCGTTTTTCGATGACAATCCCTTCCGGGGCATAGCTGCAGGCACGTGCCTGGTGGCCGGCGTCGGCCAGTGAGGAAAGAACTTCTTCCCGGGTAGTTTTTAAGGTATTGACCCGTAAGCTGAAGGGGGCTGCTGCGGCCAAAGCCTCGCCGAGCGCCTGCGCTTCGGCATTCGGCAACAAGCGCATGAGTTCTTTGCTCAACCAGACCGGCATACTGCAAACATGTTGTAAATAGCGACGGATGTTCTCAGGCTGAGGCCAATCGATTTCAGCCTTGCCCCGCTCCAGGGAACGCAGGATGCCATTAACAAAGCCGGCGGCTTTTTCCTGGCCCAATTCGCGAACCAATTCAACACTCGAATTGACCGCCGCGTGGGCCGGGATGCGATCCAGCTCCAGCAATTGGTACGCACCCAGTCGCAGCACCCGCAGGATATCCGCTTGCATCCGATGCAAAGGCCGGTCGCAAAACTGAATCAAGGCAAAGTCGATGCGCATGCGCAGCCGGAGCACTCCGTAAACCAGTTCGGTGACCAGGCCACGATCACGGCTGTCAAGCTGCGAACGGTTCAGGGTGCTGTCCAGCACCAGGTCAGCAAATGCCCCCTCATCAACCCGCAGCAGAATTTCATAAGCCGCCCGCCGCGGACTGTCACTCGGTCGCGAAGCCAATTAAAGCTGCATTCCTTCGAGGCGGCGGATCCGTTCTTCCATCGGTGGGTGGGTGGAAAACAGCGCCGTCAGCTTTTTACCGCTCAGTGGGCTGACAATAAACATGTGCGCGGTCGCTTCGTTGACCTTTTGCATCGGTATCTGCTTGTTTGCCATCTCCAATTTGCGCAGCGCGCCGGCCAGCGAATGGGGGTTGCCGCAGTAGCGGGCGCCGGTGGCATCGGCCGCATATTCCCGCGAGCGGGAGATCGCCATCTGCACCAGCATGGCGGCGATCGGTGCGAGAATCATCATGCCGATCATGGCGAGGGGATTGCTCCCCTCTTCATCGTCGCCACCGCCGAAAATCATGGCAAATTGGGCCATGTGCGCCAGGTAGCTGATCGCCCCGGCGAAGGTTGCCGCAATTGAACCGATCAGGATGTCGCGGTTTTGCACATGGGCCATTTCGTGGGCCATCACCCCTTTGAGCTCTTCGCGGGAGAGGACCTGCAGGATTCCTTCGGTGGCAGCGACCACCGCGTGTTTCGGATTGCGCCCAGTGGCAAAGGCGTTGGGGGTCGGTTGCGGCAGGGTATAGACCCGCGGCATGATCAGGTTGTTCTGTTGACAGATTTCGGCGACCACCTCATACAGCGGCCCGCTCTCCACCTGCTGTCCTTTGTACATCTTGATGACGACTTTGTCGGAGAACCAGTAGGAGCCGAGGTTCATCACCCCGGCCATGATCAGCGCAATGGTTGCGCCCCCCTGACCGCCGATGGCAGCACCGGCACCGACCAGCACCAGAGTCAACAGGGTCATCAGCATCACAGTTCGCATTGTGTTCATTTTTTATCCTCGTTCTTGTTTTCTGACGGGTGAATGCCAGCCTCGCTTAACCAATTAAAGTATTTCATCTCAAGCCGTTTTGGGAATGACGTAGTGTTTCAGTGCCTGCTCCACATCCGGCAACAGAATGTGGGTATTGAAGCAGGGGCCGTTGGGCCGCTGGTTGAGCACCCCGATCACCGGCAGCGGGTAGCTGTCGCGAATGCCGGAGGTCAGGTCCCGTTCGCAGGCAACGGCAATAATCAGTTTCGGACGTTTTTCGACGATCAGTTTGCGGGCCAGGGTCCCTCCGGTCGCCACCGCCATGTCGATGCCGTAGGCGTTGGCCAGTTCCAGCAAGCCACTGATATCGCACTTACCGCAGCGGATGCATTTTTTCACATCGCCGGTAATCTTGATCGAGCAGTCAAACATCTGAATGCAGTGCGGCAGCAGGATCATGGTTTTTTCTGCCGGCACCCGTAGTTTTTTCGCTTCGACCAGTTGGTTGTTCAGAACGATGAACGACTGTTGCAGTTGGTCGTGATCGATGCCGACCAGTTTGCCGATCGAGATAATCGCTGGAAATTGGTATTTGACGACGATTTTGCGCAGCCAGTTGGTCATAAACAGGTCGCGACCGGTCAGCAAAGTGAGAACCAGCAGGCTCAGGCCGCCAACCAGCACCAGCACCACGCTGCCGAGCAGCAAGCCGAACAGCAGCGGCAAGCTCGGATGAATATTCTCCAGCCCGACACTCGGTACCCACCAAAGCAGAAAGGCCAGGATCAGGACCACCGCCGAGGCGACGCTCAACAACAGAATGAACAGCCGCTTACGCGGTGGCTCGGCTTGTTCGGCAGTGCAGGTCGACAAGTTTAAAACTCCATCCGGGTGCCGACCGGCAGACCGCGGCCACGGAGAAAGTCGGCGGCCGAAAGCCGCTTTTTACCCGGCAACTGCAGTTGCCCGACAACCAGCACCCCTTCGCCGCAGGCGATCAGGACCCCTTCGGCAGCAGCCTTGAGGACCGTCCCCGGTTCACCGGAGAGGCTGTTATCAACGGCGGTGCCGGCGATCTTCAACACCTCACCGGCCAACTGGGTATAGGCCCCCGGCCAGGGATCGAGACCGCGAACCAGATTGTGAACGGCGTTTGCCGACTGCTTCCAATCGATCAAACCGTCCTCTTTTTTCATCATCGGGGCATAGTTACTGAGGGCGTCGTCCTGCTTCTCGGCCATCAACTCGCCCGCGCAGAGCCGCTTGACGGTTTCGACCATCGCTTCCCGGCCGAGCACCGCCAGTCGGTCGTGCAACTGGCCAGCGGTTTCATTTTCGTCGATTGCCAGGCTTCGTTTCAGTAACATATCGCCGGTGTCCAGGCCGACATCCATCAGCATGGTGGTGACCCCGGTCACGCTTTCGCCATCGACAATCGCTTTGTTAATTGGCGCGGCGCCGCGGTATTTCGGCAGCAGCGAGGCGTGGACATTGATACAGCCATGCTTGGGAATATCGAGCACCGCTTGCGGCAGGATCTGGCCGTAAGCCACCACCACGATGAGTTCGGGCTGCAGCTCTTTGAGCTGCGCAACGGCTGCCGGGTCGCGCAGCTTCTGCGGTTGAAAGACCGGTATATCATTTTTTTCGGCCAATTCTTTGACCGGCGGTGCGGCCAGTTTCTTGCCTCGGCCCTTCGGTCGGTCCGGCTGGGTATAGACCCCCACCAGGTTGCAACCGGCCTCAATCAGGCCTTCAAGGGTGCCGAGGGCAAAGTCGGGGGTGCCCATGAAGACCGTGCGAATCTGTTCAGGTTGCATGCTCTTTTTCCCGCTCCTTCATCAATTTCAGATACTTCTTGCGGAACATGGAACGTTTCAACGGCGAAAGCCGGTCGACGAACAGAATTCCTTCAAGATGATCGATTTCATGTTGCATACAGATTGCCAACAAGCCTTCAGCATCCCGCTCCAAGGTCTGGCCGGTCACGTCCTGATAGCGTAGCCGCACCAGGTTGTCACGCTTGACGTTGGCATAAAATCCCGGCACTGACAGGCAACCTTCCTCTTCCAGCGATTCCCCGTCACGGGCGATGATCTGCGGATTCACGGCAATGATCAGATCGCTCGGTTCCTCACTGGAAGAACAATCGAGAACGATCAGCCGTTTGAGCACTCCGACCTGCGGAGCGGCCAGCCCGACCCCCGGTGCATCATACATGGTTTCCGCCATGTTTTCGGCGAGTTGCCGCAACTCATCGTCAAATTGGGTGACCGGTTGCGACTTCTGCTTCAACAGCGGTTCGGGATAATGGAGAATCTCCAGTAGCGCCATCTGTCTCTTCCCGACGACTTAGGCCGTCATTTATCATTTTCAAAGTAGAAAAAACCTTCATTCGGAAGGCTCAATCTTCATGATACGTGTTGCTTGTTAAGCAGTCAACTGCAGTCGCTTATGGAAATAACAGCAGTTTGAGGGCAAAGACCAGAACCGTGGCGGTGACGACTTTTTTTATCCAGTCGTGACCCTTGTCGACCGCCAGTTTCGGACCGATCATGCCACCTAACGAATTACCCGCCGCCAGGGCCAGCCCCAGGGGGTAATTGACCTGATCATGGTAGATAAATACCCCAAGGGCAATAAAGGTGTAGCAGAAAATGACAAACACCTTGATGGCGTTGATGCGTACCAGGTCGAGGCCATGAATCAACAGCGCGGTGATGATCAGAAAGCCGACCCCGGCCTGAACAAAACCGCCGTAAATGCCGACCAGAAAGAAGCTGACCATCAGCAGCAGTTTGCGCCCGGGGCCAAAAACCACATCTTCAGTGCGGAAGCGTTTCATCGGATCGACGGCGGTGAAGATCAAAACCCCGAGCATGATCAGCGCCAGCAGCCGTTTAAAAAGCAGATCATCCAGACTGATCGCCAGATTCGCCCCGACCCAGCTGCCGAGCAGTGCCGGCGGGGTGCAGAGCAGCGCCAACTGCAGCGGGAAAACGCCGCGTTGGCGAAAGCCCCGGATGGCGAAAATGTTCTGGCAGAAAATGGCAATGCGGTTGGTACCGTTGGCGACCGCCGAGGGCAGGCCCATGAAGATCAACAGTGGCAGAGTCAACAGTGAGCCGCCGCCGGCCAGCACGTTAAGAATGCCGGCAACCGTACCGACCAAGAATAACAGCGGCAACTGCCAGAAATAGGCCACCATCAGTCGCATTCTCCGAGCAGGGCGCGGATCACTTCGCCTGCCATGGTCAGGCCAAACAATGGCGGGATATAGGAGGAACTGCCGAGGATCACCCGCCGGTCGTCACAGCTCCACTGCTGCTCCTGCTTGTTCGGACAAACGCAGTTTTCCGCGCAGATGGCGGTTTCATCACTTAAGGGGCGGAATTCCTCGGTCGAGTAGACCACCTTGATGCCGGTTTCGACCCCCCGTTTGCGCAGTTCTTTGCGGATGATCCGCGCCAGCCGGCACTTCTTAGTCTCGGCCAGATCAGCGACCACCAGCTGAGTCGGATCAAGCTTGTTGGCGGCGCCCATCGAGGCGATAATCGGCAGCTTGCGTTCCACGCAGGTTTGCAGCAGGTGCAGCTTGGCGGTGATATGATCGATGCAGTCGAGAACATAGTCGTAGCCGGGCGCCAACAATTCGTCGCTGACGGCGGCCTGATAAAATTTATGGATCGGGATCACCTCCGCCTGCGGATTGATCGCCCGGCAGCGCAGGGCCATCGCTTCGACCTTGGCCTGGCCGATGGTGCCGTCTAAGGCATGGATCTGCCGGTTAACGTTGGTGACGCAGATTTCGTCGAAATCGATCAGTGTCAAACGGCCAACCCCGGCTCTGGCCAGGGCTTCGGCGGCATAGCTGCCGACCCCGCCGATACCGAAGACCGCCACTGAGGCGGAGGTTAAATGCTCCATTCCATCTGCGCCGACCAGCAGCTGCATCCGGCTGAATCTGTGTTCGCTCACTCGCTATCGACTCCTACTTTATCCCCCTCTCCCCGAGGGAGAGGGACGGGGTGAGGGGGGCTCTCTTTATTGCATACCAATCCCCTCATCCGGCCTTCGGCCACCTTCTCCCTCAGGGAGAAGGTTTTTACTGCTCAGTTATCAAGGTGCAAAACCCGGCAAGCATTCTCCGTTGTGATCCGCGCCGCTTCCTCCAAACTCAAACCGCGCAGCTCAGCGAGCCGTCCCGCCACCGCCACCAGTGCAGCAGGCTTTCCCGCCATATCGGGTAGATCGGTTTCAAGCACCAGCGACTCAGCCGGCAGCGTGGCCACCGCCCGCGGCAGTTTGCGTGCAGAGGGGCGCAGCAGGATCGGCCCGACCCCGATTTTGAAACCGAGCGCGGCCAGTTCTTCAGCGACTTGAGTGCTGCCGGAGAAGCCGTGCCAGATGCCACCGATTTGCTGACCGATCTGCAGTTCGCGCAGGACCTCCAGCAACCTTCCGGTTGCCTTACGGCCATGCAGCAGCACCGGCAGGCCCGCCTCAAGGGCGATCTGCAGCTGACTGCGCAGCACCCGTTCCTGGAGGTCTAGAGAGGGACCGGTAACCCCATCGAGGCCGATTTCGCCGATCGCCACCATCTTGGGATCTGCAACCAGTCTCCGCAGCTGGGTTTCAGCTTGCGATGACCATTGTTCGGCGTAGGCCGGGTGCAGACCAGGGGCAGCAAAGACGCCGGGCTGCTGGGCTGCCAATCCCAGCATGGCCTCCCAGCCGGAGACCCGCACGCCGGGAATAATGAACCGTTCAATTCCGCTCTGTCGCGCACCGGGCAGCAATTCACGGCCGGCTCCATGCAGTTCTGGTGCATCCAGGTGGATGTGGGTATCGATCAGTGGAATCATCGCGGCATGGTAGCAAAACTGGCCGTCTTTGGGATAGGGAAATGGTCGGAGAAAAAAACTGGTGCCTCAGCCATCGGCAAAGCGCTGCTGAATTTTTACCACCTCAGGCAGGCGCTTTCGCAAAGCCTTCACGCAGTTGTCATCGGCTCGCTGCAACTCGACCAGCTGGGCAAGCTCGGTCAAAGCGTCCTGATTGCTCCAGGCCTGCTTGTAGCAGCGCTCGTTGGTGAGGGCATCGAAAATATCGCTGGTCGCGATAATTCTTGCCGCCAGCGGCACCTGGCTGCCAGACAGGCCGTGGGGATAACCGCTGCCATCGTCCTTTTCATGGTGCAGTTCGACGATATCCCGCAGCAGGTCGATATCGGGTAGCGAATCGAAGCCGAATTCGTCGATCAGGCGATCGATTATCGTGCGGCCGATCCCCGAGTGGGTTTTCATCACCGACCACTCTTGAGCATCGAGGCGCTCAGGTTTGAGCAGAATCCGATCGGGGATGCCGACCTTACCGATGTCGTGGAGCGGTGCGAAGCGGAAGAGGTTATCGATCTGTTCATCATTCAGTTCGGCTTGCCCTTGACGGACCAGCTCTTCCGCTATGAGCCGAGAGAAGCGGGCCATCCGCTCCAGGTGATTGCCGGTCTCCGGATCCTTGAGATGGACCATGCCGATACTGACCCGCAGCGCGGCCATCAGCGAGCGGATTCTGGCTTGGTGGTTGAGAACCAGCTGGGCGAGCAGCTGGGCAAATAGGGCCACCTGGGCCAAAGCCGCGCCGCTAAAAAAACCCTTTTGCCGCGAATCGAGAAAGACAAAGCCGCACAGACTTTCCCGTTCGAAAATCGGCAGAGTGTAACTGGCCTGGATGCCCAGGCTGAGAATTTTTTGCTGATGTTCACTATGGTTATTTAACAGTTGTAGATCATTGATGATCCGTGCTTGTCCGGAACCGGCTGCCGCCGCCAGGGAGGTCGTTTTGGTGAGGGGGCTCTGATAGTTTTGCAGCGGATTGACCTCCGCCTGGCTGGCTAGAAAAGATCTGACCTGGCCGTTTGAAGCGTCGAACAGAGCAACACTGACCCGGGCAACTCCGGGGCACTGCCGGTTAAACATTTCATGGGTGGCCGCCAAGCGCTGCTGCAGGCTGCCGCCGCTCTGCAGTGGGGAGAACAGGTTTTGCTGGAACACTGCCTCGGACATGCCGCAAACCTCCCTGGGGCAGGGCCGTTGATCCACCCTTTACAGGCAGCAACAGGATTTCAGAACAGGGTAAGGTTATATTTTAGCGTTGTTTTCGCGTCTGACAAGCCGGCCGGGAGCAAGCCCCCGGCCAGCAGAGAATTACTTTTTCGTGGAGTCCCCGGGTTAGCTCTCTAGCAGATTAACCAGCGCCCGGCGTTTCAAGCCGCCTTTGAGCATCGCCTGAATTTTATCCTCCAGGCCTGTCAGGGTGACTTCGTCGACCATCGCCTCCAGGTTGTCCAGCTTCCAGTCGCTGGCCAGCCGTTGCCAGACCTTAACCCGTTGTTCCATTGGGCATTCGGCGGAATCGATGCCGATCAAGCGCACGCCGCGCAGGATGAAGGGGAAGACATTGACCGGCAGCTCCGGCGAGCCGACCAGGCCGCAGCAGGTGACTGTTCCGAGCGGCAGAGTCGCTTTGAGGGCCGCTGCCAGGGTTTCGCCACCGACGCAGTCGACCACCCCGGCCCACTTGGGTTTCATCATCGGTCGTTCACTACCCTCGGTGACGGCGGACCGCTCAATCACTTCGTGCGCGCCCAGGCCTTTGAGATAGTCGGTTTCGGTCAGTTTGCCGGTCGCGGCAGCGACCTGGTAACCGGCCTTGGCCAGCATCGCCACTGCCAGGCTGCCGACCCCGCCGGTTGCCCCGGTCACCAGAACCGGACCTGCTTCCGACTTTACGCCGCTTTCGACCAGTCCTTGTACCGACAGCGCTGCGGTCAGGCCGGCGGTGCCGAGCATCATGCTCTCTTTGAGGCTTAAGCCGGCGGGAAGTTTAAGCGCCCATTTGCTCGGTACACGAATCATCTGCCCAAAGCCGCCCGCGGTGCCCATCCCCAGGTCATAGCTGGTAACGATGACCAGTTCGCCCGGCTGAAAGGAGCCGTCGCTGCAGGAGACCACTTCACCGGCGGCATCGATTCCCGGGGTATGCGGAAAGTTGCGGGTCACTCCAGGGTTGCCGACCGCGGAGAGGGCATCCTTGAAGTTCAGCGATGAGTAGTGGACTTTGACCAACAGTTCACCGGCCGGCAGATCATCGAGCGCGCGGGTGACGATTGAGCGGGTAAATACCTTCTTTTCCGGTTGTTCAACCAGCAGTGCTTTGAATTGTTGCGCCATGAGGGCCTCCGTGAGGGGAAAGATTGACTGCAAATCAGTGATCGAATAAATCTATTCTTTAAGTATCTATTTTACAAGTACCTACTTTTTGGTATGGTAGTACCTAAAAGGATACCATGGAGAAGAGGCGATCATGAGCGAACTCAATACTTACCGCTGCACGGTGGCGGTCACTCTGGAGATCATCGGCGGCAAATGGAAGTCGCTGATCCTCTGGCACTTAAGTTTTAAGACCCTGCGCTTCAGTCAACTTCAGCGGCGGCTGGGCAAAGTTACCCAGAAGATGTTGACCCAGCAACTGCGTGAACTGGAGGCGGATGGCCTGGTCCACCGCGAGGTCTACGCCGAAGTGCCGCCGCGGGTTGAATATTCACTGACCGAACTGGGGACCAGTGTGGTGCCGATCCTCGAACAGATGTGCCAATGGGGTAAAGACTACCTGGAACAGAGCGAAGAGCAAGCGCTTGATGATTGTTTACACTCTAGGTTGAGTTGAAAATCCAGCGATGAGAAAACTCGCCAATCTGTATCTTCTGCTGTTCCTGGTTGCAGCTTTCTTCAGGCTCAGCGCTCTGCTGTTCAGCCAGGTGCTGGGATTTGCTGCCCTGACCGAATTGAGCGGCCTGATCGATCTGCTGGCATTGCTGCTGGGGCTGCTGGTCTACCTCTGTATGGCCTTTGATCGGCATCTTCCCAAGCTGAAGCTGCTGCCGCTGATCGCCTTTCAACTTTGGGGTACGCTGGCTTTCTGGCCGCTGCCGGAGTTGCTCGGGGCTGCAGCGACCGATTTTCTCTCCAGTATCGGTCAGCTGCTGCTGGGGGGGATGGCGTTGGTGCTGGTCCGGGTGGAAAATGGTAAGAGCTGGCTATTCCGGCGCAGTCAGTTTGCCGGCCCCGGCTTCAGTTGGCGCAACCTTTTCAAATTCGGCCTGCTCAATATTGTGTTGCTGCCGCTGGTTCTGCTGATTCTGGGTTTTTCGGTTGCGGCGAATGTGATCGAGCTAAGCACGACAGGGTTTGTGCGCTTAAAGCCGAATGGCTTGTTTATGGTGGAGCGCGTTTACCGCCAAGGACCGAAAACCATCCGTCTGGCGGGAATGATCCATCTGGGGCAGCAGGCCTACTACGATGAACTGATCGATTCGATGGCCGGGCATCGGACCCTGATTCTGGCCGAAGGGGTCAGTGATGAGACCCAGCGGCTGAAAGGAAAATTCAGTTACGCCAAGCTGGCCGAACTGCTTGGTCTGGCTTCGCAGGAACAGTTTCCTTTTCAGGGTCGTCTGGTCGATGCCCAGAGTTTAGATCGACTAACCGATGTGCAGAAAACTCAGCCCGATATTCTGCGTGCCGATGTCGATCTTAAAAGCTTCGATGCCCGCACTATCAAGGTGTTGAACGCACTGGGTAAATATCTGCTGAACGCCGATTCCTTCCCTCAGGGGTTGCGTGATTTCAACCGCTGGGCGAATCAGCATATAACTCCCGAGATCAATCGGGTGGTGATGAACGATCTGCTCGAAAAGCGCAATCAGAATCTGCTTGGCTATCTGCCGAAAGCGCTGCGCAAATACGATACCCTGGTCATTCCCTGGGGAGCCTTGCATATGGCAGGGATTGAACGGGGGATCCAGGAGTTGGACTTCAGCGACGACGAGGTGCAATTGCTTCTCGGCATCGCAATCGTCGCCGCCATCTTCGGCGGCATCGCCGGCGGATGGCTCACCGACCGATACGGCCCCCGGCGGGTGCTCTTTGGAGCGCTCTACGTCTGGATCGCCACCATGGTCGGGGGCATCGTGGCCGCCACGACCGGCCAGCCGGCATTGGCCTGGGCCATCGGACCGATCGGTGGCCTCGCCCTTGGCTCCACGTGGGCGTCGGATCGCGTCTTCATGGCCAGGATCTCGCCCCCCCGCTACCTCGGCGAGTTCTACGGCCTATACGCAACCGTCGGGCGGTTCGCCACGGTGCTTGGTCCACTGATGTGGGGGATCATCGTCAATCGGCTCAACCTACCCAGAGTGGTTGCGATGGCTGCCTTGGTCGGATTCATCGTGGCGGGCCGTCTCGTGCTCGGCGGGGTCGGTGACCAGATCAGAGAGTGGGGACCCGAAGACCTTGCCGCCGCCGCAACGGATGCAGGCTGATCACCCTCAGTCGGCGGAGCTCTTTTGCATAGCGGCGATGACGGCGGCATCACTCACTTGAGAGAAATCGTCGTACCAGGTCCCCACGGCCATGAAGGGCTGCGGTTGGAGCGGACATATCACCTGGTCGGCCTCGGCCCCGAGTTGGAGCACGGTATCCGGGGGCCCGACGGGGATGGCGCAACACAGCCGCGCCGACCCTGCCGCTCGAACCGACCGCAAAACGGCCATCAGGGTCGAGCCCGTGGCAACGCCGTCGTCGACAACGATGACGGTCCGCCCCGCCACCTCTGGGGCCGCGCCGCCCGATCGGTATGCCAGCTCCCGACGTCGGATCTCGTCGCGTTGCCTGGCCACTTCGGCGTCGAGGTAGTCCTGCGTGATCCTCATTCGGCTCACGACGTCGCGGTTGATGAGCGGTTCACCATCACCGGCAATGGCCCCGATGGCGAACTCGGGGTTGCCGGGGGCCCCCACCTTGTGAGCCATCGCCACGCTCAGTTCTCCCCCGATGTGGTCTGCAACGGCCAAGGCAACGGGCACTCCGCCACGGGGAATCCCAAG
>CAMYNC010000036.1 GCA_947259685.1 uncultured Desulfuromonadales bacterium
TACGTCGAAATACAATCAGGACCGTATCTTGTGCTTCCCACAGAGGATGCGTTTGACAAAGGAGAGCGGCCCATCAACCTGGATGCATCGAACATCGTTTGGCTGGATTCATCGAACATCAAGTGGATCGACGGGGCTTCAACACGATCCACTACCAATCGATCTAAGGTAGCTTGTCTCTGGGGAGAACCGCAGGGCGACGAACCGAGCGGAACCCTCTTCAAGCTGCCCAAAGGGTTCACCGGAAAGATACGCAGCAGGGGGCCAACATTCCGCGCGGTCGTGATCCAAGGTCGCCCCAAGTACGGGGACACGACCGAAACCAAGACCTTGGAGCAAGGCAGCTATTCCGCCTCCGCTGCGCGCCTTTGACGAGTGGTCGACCTGCTTGAGCCTGGCCTGGGAAGTCGACGTCTGGGGACGTTATCGGCGATCGATCGCTTCGGCCGATGCCAACGTCCAAGTTGCCGTCGGTGATTACACAGCCAACTTTCGAACCAACCTCTCTGTTCACAAACGGTACAAACGGTGAAAGGTCAGCCAGCCGACGAGCAGGCACGGCGCGAGCCCGTTTCGCGATACGGCAACAGATCGTGGCATGCTGCTGCTTTTCGGACCCGTAGGAACGCGATGCATATGCCGCCGACACACGCTCCGGCGTGAGACCAATTCGTTGCCGAGCCCAATGATGGCTTGGTTTCAATCGTGTGCGAGACTCGTCCTAACGCACATCCATTTGCACCTCCGGTTAGTGGCCGCAGTAGCCCCAGTCCTAAGCGAGATCAAAGCGTTGGTGGCGTGGTAAGGGTCAAAGGCGCGTAACTGGCCGTTAACAACTGGGCATTCGGGCGCTCTTTGTGCGGGCGGTTGCATCGTCCAACGCGAGTTTGGCCAACGGCTTCGCTGCAGTCTTCGCGATCTATCGGACTAGATTGAGGGAAACGTGCAGCCAAGCGGTTGCATCAATTATTTCGGAGTCTGTGGCGATCCGAACATGGCCCCATCCCGAAACCGGCTGTCCACAGTAGATTGGAGGAAGACGAATGAAATCCGTGAATGCTATGAAGACAACCGGCTTCCTTCTCTGCACATTCCTACTCTTACTCACGTGCGCAGCGAATGTCCTTGCAGAAGAAGGTCGTCGTGCCCGCCGCAAGACGGAGCGTGCAGGCAAAACAGCAGCTGAACTACCGAAAGTTCCTGTTCCTGACGGACCGCGACTTCGCGAGCTTGCGCCGTTAGGTGGCTCCCTCCCGATGTTGGTTGGTGGTTCGATCAGTGCTCCGTTGATCGGGTCCCCCGCCGAGACGATTCTCATTCGTGAATTTCAATTCATCACGCCTGCCAACGCATTCAAGCAAACTAGTATTCACCCTGAGCCGGGTGTGTGGAATTGGAAGAAAGCGGATGCATGGGTCGACCGCTGCGAGCGGCGCGGGGAGATCATGCGATTGCACGCCTGCGTCAGTCCCCAATGTTCCGCCTGGGCCGAAGAAGACCATCGGACGCCTGAAGAACTTCGTCAGGTAATGGAGGAGTATGTCGAAGGTATCTGCAAACGATACGGCAATCGCAAGCACGTCCGTTGGATCGACGTCGTCAACGAAACGGTTACCCGACAAGGCGAATGGTTTGGTCCGCAGGAAGGTGTTGGCAAGTGGCAGAATCCTTGGACTCAAATCGGATTCGACGAAAGCCACACGCTTCGGCCGCCGCTCTACATCAGGCGAGCTTTCCAGATCGCCGCGAAGCACGCTCCAGACGTCAAATTGCTGCTCAATCAGCACGGCGGCATGGAGCCCGAAGCTTGGAAGAAAGTTTGCGCGACCGTGTTGTACCTTCGTGAGCATGGTGTCCGAATCGATGGAATCGGCTGGCAGGGGCACATCGATTCCGGCTTTGAAAAAGACCCCGGAAATATGCAAAGGTTGAATCAGCTGATCACGTGGACACACGCTAGAGGACTGGAATTCCACGTGACGGAAAACACCGTCTGGATGCGAACAGGCACTTCAGCCGATTTGAAAGCGCAAGCCGAAACGTACCGTGCCATCATTCGCACGCTGCTCGATCACTGCAGAAACGGCGTCGTCACCTGGAATGCCTGGCAGATGCGAGACACGGATACCAAACGCGCGGAACTGCGGGGCAATCTGTTCAACCTGCCCATCGGCCTGATAGCTGACCTGGTAGGCGGCAGGGACATAGATCCCCGGCAACTGGGCCAGCTGCGCCAAATGTTCATCTTTGCTGACGGCGCCTTTTTTCAGCGCCGGGAGCAGTCCCGGCAGAATCGGTTCTGCCTCACCCACAGCCACCAGATCAACGATATCGGCCAGGGGTTCGGGATTCAGGAAGGCACAGACGCCACCCAGCAGGACCAGAGGCTGGTCAGCAGTGCGCTGATGGGCAAACAACGGCAATCCGGCGAGGGAAAAAATCTTTGGCAGATGGAGATAATCATTTTCGAAGGAGATCGAGAAGGCGATGAGGTCAAACTCGCCGAGGGGTCGCTGGGATTCGAGGGAGACCAGAGGGAAGCCGCTGCGTTGATGCTCGGCCAGATCATTATCATCGGGAAGAAAGACCCGCTCGCAGAGGCAATCCTCGCGCTGGTTCAGCAGGTTGTAAACACTAAGAAAACCGAGGTTGCTCATCCCCTGATGGTAGTGATTGGGGTAAACCAGGGCGATGCGGTAGCGGTTCTCCCAGGAATGAAAGACAGTTCCCGATTCAGCGTCCAGGCGCTGGGCGATATGGGTTAACAGGGTGCGCGACATGGCTGTTGTGTACCACAAATGTCTGAAAGGAAAAAGAAAAAGGGGCCGCAAAAGCGGCCCCGAGTGACGAGGGAGTCGTCAGGGAAGTCATAACAACGTACAGAATGCTGTACATCTGCCGGGCGGAGAACCGGCGTAGCATCACAATGGAAATCAGACTGAATCAACCAGGCCGAAACTCATGGCATTTCGGGCAGAGTTGGACATACTTCGACCAAAGCCGATTATCAGACAGCAAGAGTGCATGCAAGCAGGGGGGCTCTTGCTTTAGTCAACCCGTCGCCGCAAAAAGGTCGGGATATCAAACTGCTCGTCGTCGCTGAAGACGTCGCGCGGCTGACTGGGCCGCTCACGCAGCTTGTGACTGGCGTAAGGATCGGCGAGCTGCTGATTTCGGATATGGGTTGGCACATCCAGATCAACCTTGCCGCTGGTCTGCGCCAGCGCCCGGGCCCGCTCCTGAACCACATCGGTGACCCGCCGCTTGTTATCGAAGCTTTCGCCGAAACCGGTCGCGATGGCAGTAATTTTGATTTTTTCGCCTAGGTTCTCGTCGATCACCAGGCCGACGATGATATTGGCGTCTTCGTGGACCTTTTCGTGGATGATCGTCGATGCCTCTTCAAATTCTTCCATGGTCATGCTGGAGGATCCGGAGATGTTGACCAGCACGCCCAGAGCACCGGAGATATCGACCTCTTCAAGCAGCGGACTGCTGATGGCGTTGTGAGCAGCCTCGGCGGCACGTCGCTCGCCTTCCGCGATACCGATCCCCATCATCGCCATGCCGCGATTGGTCATGACCGTGCGCACATCGGCAAAGTCAACGTTGATCAGACCTTCGGTGGTGATCAGATCGGAAATCCCCTGCACCGCCTGGCGCAAGACATCGTCCGCAGGTTTAAAGGCATCGAGAATACTGGTGTTTTTTCCGGCTAAGCCGAGCAGGCGATCATTCGGAACCACCACCAACGAATCGACCACCTCACGCAGTTCGACAATACCGGCCTCTGCGCGCTGCCGCCGCTGCTTACCTTCGCGGGAGAATGGCTTAGTGACCACTCCGACAGTCAGGGCTCCAGCATCTTTCGCCGCCTTGGCAATCACCGGCGCGGCACCAGTCCCGGTGCCACCACCCATGCCTGCAGCAACAAACACCATGTCGCAGCCTTCAAACATTTCCACCAGGCGTTGGTGGTCTTCTTCAGCCGCCTCACGACCAAGCTCAGGATTGGCTCCAGCTCCCAGCCCCTTGGTCAGCTGCCCGCCCAGCTGAATCTTCATTGCAGCTTCGCTGCGGCGTAGCGCCTGGGCATCGGTGTTCGCGGCAATAAACTCTACACCTTCAACCTTGGAGCGGATCATGGTATTGACTGCGTTCCCGCCACCACCGCCGACTCCGATAACTTTGATCTTGGCGATTTGATCCAAAGTATCCTCAAACTGAAACATGACTCCCTCTTGATTAGGCATTTTGCCCTCCCCGTTTGTGTTGCGCTAGCAGTTCTCCGCAGACCTGATAGCTAGTTAAGTTTAATTCTGGTTAATTTACCATTAGTCTCATTGACTTGCAAGTAATTATAGATGAATTATACCATAATTATTTATTAAAAAAACTCCCCAAACCACTCTTTCATGCGCTGTACCACACGCTCGAAAACATTCGCCTCGCCGATGCGGAAATTATGCGTCTGGGTATTCTGACTTCCGTACTTCACCAACCCGACGCCGGTGGCGTAAATAGGTGAATTCACGACATCTATCAGGCCACCGATGTCGGTTGGATTGCCACGCCGCACCGGCAGATTAAAAACCTGTTCCGCCAGTTCCGGCATTCCCGGCAGAATTGAGCTGCCACCGGTAATGACCACCCCGGAGGCGATCAACTCACCGTAGCCGCTCTTGATAAGCTCGCGATTGACCAACGAAAAGATTTCCTCGACCCGCGGCTCGAGGATTTCGGCCAGCAATTGGCGCGACAGGATTCGTGGTTCACGACCGCCGACCGAGGGGACTTCGATCGTTTCATCCTTACCGACCATCGAGGTCAGACAGCAACCGTAAGCCTGCTTGATCTTTTCCGCCTCGGCCATCGGGGTTCGCAAGCCGACCGCGATATCATTGGTCAGATGATCACCGCCGATCGACAACACCGAAGTGTGCTTGATGGCGCCTTCCGAAAAAATGGCAATATCGGAAGTCCCCCCGCCAAGATCGACCAACGCGACACCCAGCTCTTTCTCATCCGGGGAAAGAACCGCCTCGGCACTGGCTAACTGTTCGAGGACGATATCGGCGACATCGACCCCGGCCCGGTTACAGCTTTTGACGATATTCTGTGCGCTGGCAACCGCTCCGGTGACAATATGCACCTTGGCTTCCAGGCGTACGCCGCTCATGCCGAGCGGCTCGCGGATCCCGTCCTGATCGTCAATAATGAACTCCTGGGGCAGAATGTGCAGCACCTCGCGATCCATCGGGATGGCGATCGCCTTGGCGGCATCAATAACCCGCTGCAGATCTTCCTCGGTCACCTCGCGATTCTTGATGGCGATGACCCCTTGCGAGTTGAGGCCCTTGATATGCCCGCCAGCGATCCCGGCAAACACCGATTTGATTTCACAACCGGCCATCAGCTCAGCTTCACGGATCGCTTTCTGAATCGCTTCAACGGTGCTCTCAATGTTAATCACCACCCCTTTGCGCAAACCTTTTGACGGGCTGGTGCCAATCCCAACGATTTCCAGACCATCATCGGTCATATTGCCGACAATGCAGCAGATTTTGGTGGTCCCAATATCCAGACCTACGATCAGGTTTTCTTTTCGTGTGCTCATCGATACCCCCTTGGCATCAGCCTCTGGCCGCAGTTGCCGGCCGTTCAATTCGGACGATTACTTTTTCGTCAACATTCAGGTCGATATAGTCGAGAATCGGCAATTGCGGAGACAATAACGCGTAGATCCGCTCCAACCGATCAAGTTTCTTGGCAAATTCATCCCGGCCAAGGCGGATTCTTACGCCACCATCCAGCGTATAAAGATTCAAGCTGCCACCGGCATCCCGATGAATTTCAGAAACCTGGCCCATACCAAACATCTGGCGCTGTTTAAGATGCTGGAGCAAACTGACGACCCTTTGCAGGTCCCGCTCACTCTGCTGGTCTTGCTGTTCCAGCTTGGCCGAGTCAAACCCGGTGACCACTGGAAAATCCAATTGATCGGCACCATCCAGTAATTTAAAGACTTCACCATGCCGATCCAGATAATAGAGGTAGCCAAGATTGATTATCGCCAGCGGTGAGCGCTCTTCAACCCGGATAACCACCTGCTGAGGAAAAATCCGCTCGACCCGCGCGGTTTTTATCCAAGGATTTTCTGCTATTTTTCGACCGATCAGCCCCAAATCGAGATCAAAAGTGTTGATTCCCGGCTTGATATCGGAAAGCACCACAACCTGTTGCTCAGTCAATTGCTTTCCGCCTTTGGCCAAAATAGACTCAACACGAAAGAGGTCAGATGCCATCAACAACTGAATAGAAAAAAAACCACCAACGACCAGCAGTGCACCGCTGATCGAAGCCACTGAAATCCGCAATATCCGGTGCAGCAGTTTCCGCAGTTTCAGCGGTTGCTTTTTCTTTTTGGTCCGATTATGCCGAACCTTGGTTTGGTTTTGCTGCTGTCGTTTTAAATCACGCATCGCCGGGTTCTCTTATCTGTCCAGTCCAGCATCGAGCAGTATCTGCTCAACCAGCTGGTCAAAACCGATCCCAGCTTCAGCTGCGGCTTTCGGCAGCAGGCTGGTTTCAGTCATTCCTGGGATGGTATTAATCTCAATGCAATAAAACTCGCGTTCGCGCAGCATAAAATCAACCCGTGCCGCGCCCCTGCAACCGAGCGCTTTGCAGGCATCAACGGCCGCCTGCTGAACCCGCTGATAGCTGAGCGGATCGATAGGAGCAGGTAGCAGATACTCAGTTTCGCCAGCAGTGTATTTAGCCTGATAGTCGTAAAAGCCACTCTTCGGCACGATCTGAATAATCGGCAAGGCCTGTCCGTTCAGCACCGAAACGGTTAATTCAACGCCATCGATATAATCTTCCACCAGCACCGTGCCGTCGAGAGCAGCTGCGGTATCGATCCCGTGACGCAAAGCTTCACGGCTGCGAGCGATAGTAATGCCGATGGTCGATCCCTCACGCGAGGGTTTGACGATCAGCGGCAGATGCTTACAGCGTTGAAACAGCTTTTCTGCGGAATCGCCGGGACGGATGAAATCGTAACCCGGGGTCGGCAATTCGTGATACAGCAGCATCTGTTTGGTAACAACCTTGTCGATGGCCATACTTGAGGCCAGTACTCCGCTGCCGGTATAGGGGATCTGCAGCATTTCCAGCAACCCCTGCACCCGACCATCCTCACCAAAGCGACCGTGCAGAGCAATAAAAGCCAACTCAATTTTGGCCGCTGTCAACTGTGCCGCCAAGTCGGTTCCAGCATCGATGCCTACCGCCTGGTAGCCGAGCCGTTCGATGGCTTGCAGGACGGCCTGACCGGTGCGCAAGGAAATTTCCCGCTCGGCCGAAAGGCCTCCCAGCAAAACGCCGATATTTTTAGTTTTCAGCTCTTCCCGAGTGAAAAGACTCACGGCTGAACCCCTTGCTTCTGCAAACGCTCCGCCAGCTGATCGCAGACCTGATTAACGTTCCCGGCGCCCAGAGTCACAACCAGATCTCCCGGTTCGACAACTTCTGCCAGAAACTCACTTGCCTCTTCCAGCCCAGCCCGGTAATGGGTGTCCTTATGGCCATGCTCGATGATCCCGGCCGCCAGCGCTTCAGCATTGGCCCCTTCGATCGGTTCTTCGCCGGCGGCATAAACATCGGTCACTACCAGTAAATCGGCCTGGTAGAAAGCGGTCAGAAAATCTTCAAACAGGGCGCTGGTCCGACTGTAGCGATGCGGTTGAAAAACTGCCACCACGCGTCTTTTCCACCCGGATTTGGCCGCAGCCAGCGTGGCTTTGATTTCTGCCGGATGATGACCGTAATCATCGACAATCATTATCCCGCCGATTTCATGACGCAGCTGAAAACGACGCTGCAGACCGCCGAAATTACGGAAACCGCCGATAATTGTCTGGAAGGGAATTTCCAGCTCATGGGCAACGGCGATTACTGCCAAAGCATTCAGCACGTTGTGCCGACCCGGCATGCGGAAAGAAATCCGCCCCAATTCTTTCCCCTGAAAATGGGCAGTAAAACTGGTACGCCCCTGACGATGTTGCAGTTCATTGGCGTAAAAATCCGCCTGACTGGAAAAACCATAGGTCAGGTAGCGTTTTTTTACTTCCGGCAGAATCTCCTGAATATTCGGATCATCCAGGCAGAGCACTGCCCGGCCGTAAAATGGCACTTTGTTGATAAAATCGATAAAGATCAGCTTGATTTCATCCAGTCCGGAATAGAAATCAAGATGATCAGCATCAATATTGGTGACCACGGCGATGGTCGGCGACAGATGCATAAACGAACCGTCCGACTCGTCCGCCTCGGCGACCAGAAATTTGCCACGGCCCAGCTTGGCGTTGCTGCCGAAAGCATCGAGTTTGCCACCGATGACTGCGGTCGGATCGATTCCGGCATGATGCAGCACCAGTGACAGCATACTGGTGGTGGTGGTTTTGCCATGGGTGCCGGCGATGGCAATGCCATATTTCATCCGCATCAACTCAGCAAGCATTTCGGCGCGGGGGATCACCGCAACGTGCTGCCGGTGGGCTTCGACCACCTCAGGGTTCTCCGCCTTGACCGCCGTCGAGGTCACCACGACGTCAGCCTCAGAGACATTCTCCGCACTGTGGCCGATCAGAATTTCCCCACCCAGCTCAGCCAGCCGCCGAGTGGTATCCGATTCACGCAGATCAGAGCCGGAAACACGGTAACCCTGATTAAGCAGCAACTCAGCGATGCCACTCATGCCGATGCCGCCAATGCCTACAAAGTGAATTTTTTTAATCCGTCCGTACATCTAATCAAACCTTTGCGTTTGCAGTGCCGAGCAGCTTTCGGCACTCACTCAATATCTTTTCCGTCGCTCCGGGATGGCCGAGGGTGCGGGCGTTATCTGCCATCTGCTGTAATACCTCTGGTTCTGCAAGCAGTTCAGCGAGAGTTAGCGCCAGTTTTTCTGCGCTCAGCTCGGTCTGCGGTAGCAACCTGGATGCCCCGGCATCCGCCAGGGCCCTGGCGTTGGCGGTCTGGTGATCCCCAGCAGCAAAGGGAAAAGGGATCAGCACCGCTGGCCGGCCACAAACAGTTAATTCCGCCAAGGTGGTCGCCCCAGCCCGACAGACTACTAACTGCGCAGTAGCGTAGGCACTGGTCATATCATCGATAAACGGAACCACCTGCTGTGGATCAAAGCCGGCCGCCTGATAAGCTTCACGGACCATGGCCAGATCATCTTCACCAGTCTGATGTAAAATCTTCGGTAGTACTGGCCAATCTTTCAGCAGCGGCAACATGGCCATGACCGCCTGATTTATCGCCCTGGCCCCCCGGCTGCCACCGAAAATCAACAGGGTTCCGCCTTCCGGCAGCTGCTGTGCGACATCTTCCAGACCTGACCGTAGCGGGTTACCGGTCAACAGGGTCTTGGTCCGATCGAAGCTGGTACCGCTGTCCGGAAAGGACAGGCAAATACGCTTTGCCCACCGGCCAAGAAACTTGTTACTCAGGCCAGGGAAGGCATTTTGCTCATGAATCAGATAGCCGATGCCAAGCACCTTGGCCATCAACAGCACCGGCACTGACGAGTAACCGCCAACCCCAATAATCAGGTCTGGACCGAAGTTGCGAATGATCTGCCTGGCCTGCTGCATGCTCTTTAGCAGCCGTGGGATCATTTCCAGCTTCGCCCGCCAGCCGCTGCCAACCACTCCGGCCATATCAACAGTTGCCAACGGCAAGCCCAGCGTTGGCAGCAAGCGAGCTTCCAGGCCTTTTTCTGTACCGACGAACTGCACTGCAGCATCCTGGTCCTGCTGCAGAAGCTTTTGTGCCAATGCCACAGCCGGAAACAAATGCCCGCCGGTACCGCCGCCGGCCAATAACAACCTCATTTTTCGGTCTCCAGCGAGGCAGATATATTCAGCAGAATTCCTACTGCAATCAGACAAACCACCAAACTGGTTCCACCGTAAGAGATAAACGGCAAGGCCAGACCCTTGGTCGGCAGCAGGCCCATGCAAACCGCCAGGTTGACAAAAGCCTCCAGGCCAAGCAGCACACTTAAACCGAAAGCCAGGTTCCGCCCAAACGGGTCCTGACACTGCAAGGCAATCCGAATACCGCAAAGCACCAGCAACAGAAACAACGCAGCGACGACCAATACCCCGATCAGACCGAGCTCTTCACCAATCACCGAAAAAATAAAATCGGTATGCGCTTCAGGCAGATAAAAAAGTTTTTGTTCGCCGACCCCGAGACCCTGCCCCAAAGCACCGCCCTTGCCGAAGGCAACCAGGCTTTGAATAATCTGAAAACCGGTATCGAAGGGATCTTCCCAGGGGTCAAGAAACGCCATGATCCGTCGGCGGCGATAATCAACCTGCATAATCAGGATATACAGCGCCGGCAGACAAGCCAGGATCGTTGCCGCGATATAGTACCAGCGCACCCCAACGACCAGCAGCATCGACATGGCCACTCCGGCAATAATCATCGCGCTACCCAGATCCGGCTGTTTCAGCAGCAAGCCGAGCAGCACTCCAAGGACCAGCATATAGGGCAGATAACCCTTGGCCAGAGAGCGAACCTTCTCTTTTTTGCGGGTGAGAGAATGCGCCAAATAGAGCACCAAACCCAACTTGACCAGTTCGGCAGGTTGCAGGTTGAACCCCGGCAGCCGCAGCCAGCGTAAGGCGCCACCAACGCGTATCCCCAGCCCCGGCACCAACACCAGACCAAGCAAAACTATGCTGCCCAGCAGGGTCAGAACCGCCAGCCTGCGCCAGTTCTGGTAGTTGAAATAGGTTGCGCCAACCATCAGCAGGAACCCGACCAGGGTAAAAAGCAACTGGCGCTTGAGAAAGTAAAAGCCGTCGTTAAAACGCTGAGCGGCCATAATCGAGGAGGAAGAATAAACCATCACCACCCCGATGCAGGTCAGAGCGACCGCCAGCAGCAATAATGTCGTATCCACATCCCGGCGCAGTGTCATCTTATTCCCTCCGCCGGCAGCTGTTGGACCAGGCGGGTAAATTCCTCACCGCGAACTTGGTAATTGGCAAACATATCGAAACTGGAGCAGGCGGGTGAAAGCAGCACCGTGCCCCCCGTCGGCGTCAGCTGGTGGGCCAGCTGTACCGCAGCCGCCAGCGAATCCGCTCGCTTAATCCGGCTGCACCCGGTAAGCTCTTTGGCCATACGCGTAGCGGCCTCGCCGATCAGGATTAAATCAACCACTTTCTCTTCAAGCAGCGGTCCCAACAAGCGATAGTCTCCCCCCTTGTCCTTGCCGCCGGCAATCAGGGTCACCGGCGCCGACAGTCCGGCCAAACTCTTCAGCACACTGCCAACGTTGGTGCCTTTGGAGTCGTTATACCAACGCACCCCGTTGAGCTGCCGAACCAGACTCATGCGATGTTCCAGGCCCGCAAAATTGCAGACTGCCGACCAGGCCAAATCGGCAGGGCAGCCCTGCAACAGTGCCGGGACTAAGGCGGCCATAGCGTTCTCCACGTTATGAGCGCCGGCCAATTGCAAACCACTCAGCGGCAGCCGGGTATCTGCGCCGTTCCAATTCCAGAGCAGTTCTGCTCCCTGCCGACGGATCCCACGGACATCTTGCCCCTGGGCGGAAAACCAAACTTTGGTGGTCGGTAGTTTTTCGGTCAGACGACAGACTTCCGGATCATCCGCATTGAGAATTGCATAATCGCTGGCGGTCATATTGCGGAACAGCTGCAACTTTGCGTGGTAATAACTGTCCAGATCGGGGTAACGATCGAGATGGTCGGAACTTAAGTTGAGCAACATTCCGAAGCGCGGGTGGAAACTGGCAATGGTTTCCAACTGGAACGATGACAGCTCTACCGCCAGCAGCTCGTAATTCTGCCCGCAGGCTTCAACCAGAGGGGTGCCGATATTTCCGCCGACAAAGACTCTTTTCCCCCAGGCGTTAAAAATTTCGCCAACCAGGCTGGTGGTCGTCGATTTGCCGTTGGTACCAGTAATCCCGACGATCGGAGCCTCGATCTCACCCGCCGCCAGTTCGATTTCGCCACGCAACGGAATTCCCAGGGATGCCGCCAACGCCAGGGGTTCGCAGTCCAGCGGCACACCGGGGCTGACAGCCACCAGGTCGGCCTGTTCAAACAGTGACAGGCTATGGCCACCCAGATCAAGCTCGACCGGCAACGGTTTGAGGCTGTCAATTCCTTCGATCCGTTCGGCAGAGCGTTGGTCTGACAGGGCAACCCTGGCTCCCCGCTGCAGCAGAAAGCGCACCAGGGCCTGACCACTCAGGCCAGCCCCGATAACCACCACTCTCTGTCCGGAAAAATCCTGTTTCATCGCAACTTCAACGTCGACAGGCCGATCAAGGCCAGGATAATGCTGATGATCCAGAACCGTACGATAATCTTCGGCTCTGGCCAGCCTTTCAGTTCAAAATGATGATGAATTGGTGCCATCCGGAACACCCGTCGTCCCCAGTACTTAAAGGAAATCACCTGGACAATCACCGACAAGGCTTCCATCACAAAAATGCCACCAACAATCACCAGGACAAATTCGTTTTTCGTAATCACTGCGATAGTGCCGATCGAGCCGCCCAGCGACAAACTGCCGACATCGCCCATAAATACTTGAGCCGGGTAGCTGTTGAACCACAAAAAACCGAGCCCGGCGCCGACCATGGCACCACAGAGCACCGCCAGTTCGCCGGCACCCTGGATACCACTGATCTGCAGATAGCTGGACAGCTTGGCATTACCGGCCAGGTAAGCCAGCAGCAGGAAGGTACCTGCGGCAATGATAATCGGTCCGATCGCCAGGCCATCGAGACCGTCGGTCAGATTGACCGCGTTGCTCGCCCCGACCATAACCAGCACAGCAAAAGGGATATAGAACAGTCCCAGGTCAGGCTGCACATTCTTGAAAAACGGCAGACTCAGCCGGGTATCAAAGCCGGTGCTTTGATAGAGCAACAGGGCTGCGATGGTGGCGATCAGGATCTGCCAGAACATTTTCTGCCGGGCCGATATCCCATCGCTGTTCTTGCGCACCACCTTCAAATAGTCATCGACAAAACCGATTGCCCCATAGCCGGCCGTCACCAGCAGAGTCACCCAGATATACAGGTTGGTTAAATCGGCCCAGAGCAGGGTCGGCAGCATGATCGCCAACAGGATCAGGGAGCCGCCCATGGTTGGGGTGCCCTCCTTGACAAAGTGTGACTCAGGGCCGACTTTGCGGATCGACTGACCGATCTGCATCTTCTGCAGGGTATCGATCAACCAAGGGCCGAGCATAAAGGCGATCATCAGCGCAGTAATGGTCGCGTAAATGGTCCGGAAGGTGATAAACCGAAACACATACAACACCGAAAATTCTGTGTGTAGTGGGTAGAGAAGGTGATAAAGCACCCGTTAGCTCCCTTGCTGCCCGTTCGGCAGCTCCTCGGTTGTGGTGCGCAGAGCATCCGCCACCAGATCCAATTTAACCCCGCGAGATCCCTTGATCAAAATTCGGTCACCTGGTCGCTGCATTTCCTGGAGATATTCAATCGCCGCCGCCGCATCAGCAACTTCAACCAGCTGCTCGCTCTGCATGCCGGCGCTGGCAGCTCCAGCGGTAATTTCATCAGCATAGTTACCAACGGCAATCAACAGGTCGATTACTCCGGCGGCTTTAGCACCAATTTCTTGATGCATCTGTCCGGCCTCTTTGCCAAGCTCCAACATATCGCCAAGGACCGCGACCCGTCGCCCTGAACCCTTTTGCGCGGCCAGAGCATCAAGGGCGACGGCCACCGACAACGGATTGGCATTATAGCTGTCATCCAGCAGCACCCCACCACAGGGTAGCGGAAACAGGTTCATTCGCCCCGGGCTTGAGACAAAGCCATTCAGCCCGGCGGCAATCTTTTCCAGCGGTACATCCAGCACCAGTGCAGCGGCGGCAGCCGCAAGCACGTTATGCACATTGTGCCGGCCAGGAACCTTGAGGCAGATAGCCTGTCTGTTACCTTCAAACAACAATTCCAGGCAGATCGAATCAGGCATGACCTCAATCTGCTCAGCCCTGACCTGAGCTTCTGGACAGATGCCAAAACCAACCTTCCGCACTCCATTGGCAACGGGCAGACGGGCCACCCGCGGATCATCCAGGTTGATGATCGCGGTGCCACCGCTGAGCCCGGCAAACAGCTCCCCTTTGGCACGCGCAACCCCATCCAGCCCATGCAGGGTCTCCAGGTGAGCCGGGCCAATGTTGGTAATAATTCCGACTGTCGGCATGGCAATTTCGGTCAACCGCTCGATCTCGCCCAACGAGCTGGTGCCCATCTCCAGGACTGCCCACTGGTGCTCCGGCTGCAAACGGAACAGGGTTAACGGCAGCCCGATCAGGTTGTTGAAGTTCCCATTGGTTTTCAAGCCTGGCCCGACTTTTTCCAGAATGGCGGCAAGCATCTCCTTGGTGGTGGTCTTTCCGGCTGAGCCGGTCACCGCCACCAGCGGTCCCTGCAGCTGCAGGCGGTAGGCAGCCGCCAGATCACCCAGTGCATGCAGGGTATTGGCTACCCGGACAACCGGAACAGTCAATCCCTCCACCACCTCTTCGCTTAAACAGGCCGCAGCACCATTTTTTACCGCCTGGCTGAGATAGTCATGACCATCGAAGCGCTCGCCCCGCAAGGGCACAAACAGCTCTCCCGGGGAAAGATTCCGACTGTCGGTCGATATCCCGGTGAGCTCGCAATTGCGCTTTTTCCCGGAGAATTCACCCGCCGTTATTCGTGCAACCCGCTCCAGATCAATCATCGGCATTCGCTCCCGCGTCAGTGGCTTCAGTAGTCAGATTAAGCGCCCGATAAAGTTCTTCCCGATCATCAAAATGAATTTTTTTCCTGCCGAGAATCTGGTAATCCTCGTGCCCCTTGCCTGCTACTAAAACTAAATCCCCACCCCCGGCCTGTTGACAGGCAAACTCAATCGCCTCTCGGCGATCTGGAATCATCACGAATCCCGGCTGATCGCTAGGCAGTTCTCCTTGCTGAAACTCTTTGGCTCCTGCGGCCAATGCTCCCGCCCGGATCTGTGCGAGGATTTCAAATGGATCCTCAGTGCGCGGGTTATCCGAGGTAAACACCACCAAATCGGAATAGCGTACTGCCACTTCAGCCATGACTGGCCGCTTGCTCGGGTCGCGATCCCCGCCACAACCGACCAGACAGATCAACCGCCGGTGCTCTAACTTTGCCAGGGTTTTTAAGACCTGCTCCAAGGCATCTCCGGTGTGTGCATAGTCGACCAGCGCTAACACATCCTGGCTATTCTCAATCCGTTGCAATCGTCCCGGAACCTGCGGCGCCTGCCTGATGCCGGCCTCGATAGTCGAATTGCAGATCCCTGCTGCCTGGGAAGCCGCAGTAGCAGCCAGCAAATTGCTGACATTGAACTCTCCAATCAGCGCGCTATCGACACGGATCGGCCCTGCAGAGGTTGCGAATTCGCCTCGGATACCTTCACGCCCTGAGCTGACCCGTATCGCCTGCACACTGGCGCCGGCTGCAGAGCCAAAGCTGATCCAGCTGCTCTTCTCCTGCAACAGCCGCTGTCCATATTTATCATCCAGGTTGACCACTCCGGCACCCTGTTCCAACAGCTCAGCAAACAGCCGGCGCTTGCTGGCAAAATAGTTATCAAGGTTTTGGTGATAGTCCAGATGTTCCGGAGTCAGGTTAGTAAAGACCGCAACATCAAACCCTACCCCGTCAACCCGGTGTTGCTCGAGGGCATGGGAAGAAACCTCGAGAATGAAAGCATCGGCCCCTTGGGCCCTGAAGTCGGCCATCATCTTCATCAGTTCAACCGACTCTGGAGTGGTATGGGGCGATTCCAGCACCCGCTCACCGAAGCGGTATTCAACCGTGCCGAACACCGCCGGGGAATAACCCGCTTGCCGCAGGATCGCCTCGAGGAGATAGGTGGTGGTGGTCTTGCCGTTGGTTCCTGTCACTCCGATCACCAGCTGACCTGTGCTGGGTTGGCCGTAAAAACTGGCCGCCAGCTTAGCCATGGCCGAACGAACATTTTTCACCCGGACATAGCAGACTCCGGCTGAAGGGTTGGCCGGAAGCCGCTCGACAACAATCGCAGCGGCACCACCGGTTTCTGCCTGAGGAATGAATTCGTGGCCATCGACCTGGGTTCCCGGCAGGGCAAAAAACAGGCTACCGCTTGCGACCTGACGGGAATCGAAACAGAGCCCGGTGATTGCCACCTCGGCATCGCCCTGGATCGCTTCGACCGCTATCGCTGTCAGCAGTTCTTGCAGTAGCATCAGCATTCCTCTCTTATACCCCGAATTTGACCCAGGCCTGCTTGCCGAACCGGATGACTTTTCCAGGAGCAGGCGACTGCTTGATCACCTGGCCGCTGCCGGACAATTTGAGGTTTAAATTTTTCTGTTCCATGGCCCGCAACACCTGACGATAACTCATACCGCGAAAATCCGGCATCAGCAAACCATCGGCCGGCTCAGCCTCGGCCGGCAACATCGGCGCCAGATCGGGCAAGGGCTCCAGGTCGGCCTGCGCCAGTTTAAATTCATCGACAAAATCGGTCGGCAGAATGTTCAAATGGCTTAACGCCTGACCGGCAATCTGGGCAAACACCGGAGCCGCTATCAGCCCGCCGTAGGTTTTGCCTTTCGGCTCATCAATCGAAACCGAAATAACCAGCGCCGGACTTTCCGCCGGGACAAAGCCGATAAACGAAGAAACCCGTTTATCGGGTGAATAACCACCGGTGACAGAATCAACCTTTTGTGCCGTGCCAGTTTTGCCGGCCACCTGATAGCCCGACAGTGCCGCCCGAGTCCCGGTTCCGCCCGGCTCGGTGACGGATACCATCATCTTCCGAACCCGGCTGGCCGTTGCTTCTGAAATCACCCTGCGCTTGACTTGTGGCAGCCGCCGCTGAACCACTTGACCTTCTGCATCGATGATTTTCTCAACAACATAGGGTTCCATGAGTAAACCGCCGTTAGCAATTACCGACATAGCAGTGGTCAGTTGGAGCGGTGTGACAGTTAACCCCTGGCCGAAGGAAATCGCCGCCAGATCAATTTCAAACCAACGTGAAGGGGGTCTCAACAAACCGCCGACTTCGCCGGGCAGATCGACACCGGTTGGCTCACCAAAACCGAAATCACGTAAGTAAGAATAATAACGGTCCCGCTCTAAAGCCTTGCCGAGCTTGGCGAAGCCAATGTTGCTGCTGAATTTAAGCATCTCTTCAAGGGTTAGCTTACGATAGCGGGCATGGTCGCGGATAATCTTACCGCCAACTTCAAAGCGTCCGTTTTCGCAGTCCGTTTTTTGCCCCGGCCGAACAATGCCCTCTTCCAGCACACTGGCCAGCAGAAAAGGCTTGAAGGTAGACCCTGGCTCGTAGCTATCGCAGACCGCCCGGTTGCGGCGCTTTGCAGGGCGATAATTACCCGGCAGGTTGGGGTTGTAGTCGGGCTGACTGGCCAACGCCAGAATCCGGCCACTGGCCGGCTCCTGCACCACAACGGTCCCACCGACCGCCCTGGTCTGCTTGACCACACGGGCCAGCTCTTTTTCGGCGATGAACTGCAGGGCGCTGTCCAAAGTCAGCTCCAGACTATTGCCCGGCACACCACCCTGCACCAGCTGCTCGGCAGTTGCCATTCCTCTGCCACGGGCATCGCGCTGCGAAACCAAGCGGCCTGATTCTCCCTGCAACTGCTGATCATACTCCAGCTCGATCCCCTCCAAGCCTTTGGGATCCAGGCCGGTAAAACCGAGGACATGGGCAGCAACGCTGGCCAGCGGATAATAACGCTTGTGCTCGGTCACGAATTGCAGGCCAGTGATTTTCAAATTGCGTAACTGCTTGACCACCTCCGGTTCCAGTTTCCGCTTGATCCAGACAAAACGCTTTTTTTCACTCAGCAGCTTGGTCAGCTCTTGTTGCGGCATCTTCAGCAGGCCGGCCAACTGCTTGGCTGACTTTTTCGGGTCTTTCACCAGCTTTGGGTCAGCGTACAGGGATTCGGCGTCCAGGCTAACGGCCAAGGGATCGCCGTTGCGATCGAGGATACTGCCCCGCTGCGGTGCCAGCTCGACAATCCGCTGGCGTTGCTGATCAGCTCGATCCTGGAGCTCCGGTGCAATCACGACCTGTAGGTAGTAGGCACGCCCGACAATAAGCAGAAAAACCAGGATAAACAGGACCCCAAACAGGCGGATGCGGATCGGAACTCCGCGCTCCGTCAATGCCATCTCAGTCGACCCTGATAATCTGACCGGGGGCAGGCGGTCGCAAGCCAAGTTTTGTGCGGGCTAATCGTTCGATCCGTTCTTCTCTGGCCAGATAAGCGACCTCCAGCTCCAGCTGCTTAATCTGCTGGTGACCACTGCGAATGTCTTTTTCCAAATGGGAAATACTATATTCCAAGTTGATCGCATGCAGCCGCGACCAGACAAACAAAAGTGAGAGCAGAGACACAAAGACAATTGCAACCAGAACCGGAGCCAGGCGGGGGCGATGAAGGGAAAATCCATGAATTTTTACGACTGTGGTCTGCAGAGTCTCAGGCATAAGCGCCTCCCCTGGATATCTCAGGCTGACTGACCACTTGGATCAGCAGCGTTCAGCCGCTCTCAGCACTGCACTGCGGGAGCGGACGTTCATTTCAACTTCAGCATCGCCAGCCTTGACCCCTTTGCGGGTCAACAACTTCACCTCTGCGATCTTGCCACATTGGCAGACCGGCAGGCGCGGCGGGCAAACACAAGCTTTCGCTCGGTCGCGAAACAACTGCTTGACGATGCGATCCTCCAAAGAGTGAAAACTGATCACCACCAACCGACCGCCCGGTTTGAGTAGATCGAGACCACCAGCGACTCCAGCTCTGACCTGCGCCAACTCTTGGTTGACGTGAATCCGCAACGCCTGAAACACCCGGGTTGCCGGGTGAATCCGCCCCGGCCGATTGCCTCCAGGGACTGCTTGCCGCACCAACTCAGCCAATTCTGAAGTACGCGTGAGTGGCTCTTCATTGCGCCGTTCAACAATTTTCCTGGCGATGCGCCGGCTAAACCGTTCCTCGCCATATTCAAAAAAGATCTGTACCAGTTCAGCTTCATCCGCCTGATTGACGACATCTGCTGCCGTCTGTCCGGCCTGCGGGTTCATCCGCATATCGAGTGGAGCATTGTGCCGGAAGGAAAACCCTCGTTCCGGAGTATCCAGCTGATGGGACGAAACTCCCAGATCGAGCAGCATCCCGTCGAGCTTTTCAACGCCAAGTCCTGCGAGCACCTTTCCGGCCTGATCAAAGGTCGCGTGATGCAGGCTGACCCGCTCGCCGAACGGCTTAAGGACCTCGGCGGCCTTTTCCAATGCGGCAGGGTCCCGATCCAGGCCAACCAAACGACAATCAACGGCAGCTTCCAGGACCAGTCGCGCGTGCCCAGCACCGCCAAGGGTGCCATCCAGATAGATTCCTCCCGGAACCGGCTGCAGCCAGTGCAACACCTCGGCGGGCATCACCGACAAGTGCTCAAATGCTGTCGAAGACATCCGTTAAAATCCCAAATCTGCCTGCCCTTGGGCATCATCATCCAGCAGGGCTTCTGATTCAGCAGCAATCGCGTTATGGGCCTGCTGGCTCCAGATTTCGATCTTTTCGAACATGCCGATCACCACCACATCTTTATCGAGGCCGGCATGATCACGCAGCGATTGGGGAATCTGAATCCGTCCCTGGGCGTTAAAGCTGCATTCTGTGGCCGGAGCAATGCGGTTCCGCAGATTGGCCTCACGCTTAGGGCCTAGCGCCATGGCAAGGACATTGGCGCGAATTTCCTGCCAACGACTTGGGGGGTAAACCACCAGTCCCTGTTTAAAGCGGGTGACAAATACGCTCTCACTCTTGTATTCTTGACGCAGTTCGTCCCGAAAAGTGGCTGGGATGCTGACCCGCCCCTTCTGGTCGATACTGACATTGAATTCACCTGAGAATTGCATATTTGACACCGCTTGACACTTATTGACACCAAGAATGCTGAAAGAATAGCGATAGACCCCTGGACTGTCAAGGGCTAATCCCTATTTTTCAAGACCTCGCAAGATATGGAAAATGCTGCGCTGACGGGGACTTAGGCCTCATTAAAACCTTTCCCGACAGCAAATAGCCGGAATAATTCATCTTTAGTTCAGCGCGCCGGCCCCAAGAGCCTAAACCAAGCGCTTTCGGAGCTATTTTTAGGCATTTTCTTACCCTTTAACAAAAAAAAACGGCCCGCTGATAGGGGCCGCTTGATCATCAAAACTGTGCGGTTGAAATCGAGTTGCAAACCTTTGACCAGCCGGAAACTCCGGATGGTTAGGAGAAGGTTTCTGATTTGGAAACCAGCAATTTCTGCAAGGCCAAGGAAATCAAGGACTGCGAAAAAGAGCCGATTACAGACAGAAACTAACTTGCTTTGGTCGCCAGAACCATTTCCACTTCCTCGATCCGCCGATCTTCCATTCGGCGAACCCGGTAGAGAATCCCACCTTCGTCGCAAGACTCTCCTTCTACTGGAATCTTACCCATGATTTGCAGCAGATACCCCGCCAGGGTGGTAGCATGATCTTCTGGCAGCTCGAGCTTAAAGCGACGATTCACCGTGCGCAACGAAACCGCCCCGTCAACCAGGTAACGCCCTGGCCCGAGCTGGCGAAAATCAACCTCCTCGATATCGTATTCATCGTGAATCTCACCGACAATCTCCTCCACCACATCTTCCAAGGTGACAATCCCCTCCACCCCTCCATATTCATCGACCACAATAGCGATGTGCTCACGCTTCTGGCGAAAACTTTGTAATAACACCGCAACCCGCTTCGATTCTGGGACAAAATAGGGTTTACGGCAGAGGTTAGCCAGCGCGAACTGATCAGTGCGTTCAATATAATCGAGCACCTCCTTGGAATGAATCACGCCAACAATATTATCGAGGCTGTCAGTGTAAACCGGAAAGCGGGAATGTTTTGCCAAGCGGATAACCTCCAACGCCTCCTGAAAGTTCGCCTTAACATCCAGCCCGACGACCTCGGTACGCGGCAGCATGACGTCCCGCACCCGAGTCTCAGAAAGATCAAAAATTCCGTGCAGCATCCGCCGCTGCTCAGCAGCCACCACCCCCGACTCTTCCCCCACTTCGATCATGGCGCGGATTTCGTCTTCGGAAACCGATAAACTCTCGGCGTCATGACTTCGAAAATAACTGGTCAACAACCGGGAAATGGAGGAAACAAGATACACCACCGGCGTCAATACCCAGATAACGAAGCTAATCGGTCGCAAAACCAGAAAAGAAACCTTTTCCGGATATTGGGCAGCATAGGTCTTCGGGCAAACTTCAGAAAAGATCAGTAATACCGGGGTCAGAACGAGCACAGTGAGCAACTCGCCGCGCTCCGAGAATAGACTGACAAAAAGACCGGTGGCGATCACCGAAGCGGCAATATTCACCAGATTGTTTCCAACCAGGATGCCACTGAGAAGATGATCCGGATTGTCCAGCATTTTTGCTAGTTTATCAGCACCTGGCCGACCTTTTTGCTGCAGGAACCGGACCCGCAGCTTATCCAGGGAAAGCAGTGCAGTTTCAGAACCGGAAAAAAAACCTGAAAGGGCCAGCAGAACAAATAATCCCAGCAAGCGCCATAATGCTTCGTCGGACATCAAGTCTCCAGATAAGAGGACATACTCCGAAAGGCATCGATCCGCAGGTACCATAAGCGGCCGGCATCTTTCCTAAGTATAGCGAAAAGATTAAAATTTGCGGCAGTGTAGCGCAAACCAAGCCAAAGTGAAAGTGCTTGTCGTTGCACTGAGCTTGAGGCTCATGCTATAAGCCGACAGATGTTATCAACTATAGCCCAGCAAGGACCAATTGATGGCCAAACCTGTTCCAGATAATATCTCTGCAGCCCGCAGCGAACATGCAGAACTCAGTGCCCAACTTCATCATCACAACGTCCTTTATCATGCCCTCGACCGTCCGGAAATCAGCGACGCGGAATATGACCGCCTGATGCATCAACTCCTCGCGCTCGAGGAACATTTCCCCGAACTGGTGACCGCCGATTCCCCCTCGCACCGGATCGGCAGCACACCGCAAAGCAGCTTCCCCAGCGCCAACCATGCCAGCCCAATGCTATCGCTGGAAAATGCCTTTAATGCCGATGACCTGCGCGAATTTGATGCCCGCATCAAGCGCTTTCTCGCCCGCGAAGAGGACATTGCCTATCTCTGTGAGATGAAACTGGATGGGGTTGCCGTTGCGCTGACCTACCAACAGGGTCGCCTGGTTCGTGGTGCGACCCGCGGAGATGGCAGCACCGGTGAGGAAATCACCCAGAACCTGCGGACCCTAAATGCTATCCCCTTACGCCTGCTTGATGAATACCCGGATTTTCTGGAGGTCCGCGGTGAGGTCTACATGGAGCTGGCAGCCTTTCGCAAACTGAATGAACAGCGCCGCGAAGAGGGCGAAACCACGTTCGCCAACCCACGCAATGTCACCGCTGGCAGTCTGCGGCAACTCGATCCGCGCCTGACTGCCGAGCGGCCGTTGACCATCAGCTGTTACGGCATCGGGGCAATCAACGGCGCCGAACCGAACAGTCACTACGAACTGCTTGCCAGCCTGCGCCGCTGGGGGTTACGCACCAACCTGGAGACGGTTCAGGTCGCCGAAGGTATCGAACAGGCCATCGTTCGTTACAATGAATTGGTCGAACTGCGCGATCAGCTGCCCTATGAGATTGACGGCATGGTGGTTAAGGTGAACAGCCGTGCCCTGCAACAGGAGCTCGGCGAAAAAAGTCGTACGCCACGCTGGGCGATCGCCTGCAAGTTCCCCCCCCGCCAGGAACAGACCATCCTCGAATCGGTCCGTTACCAGATCGGCCGCACCGGCGCGATTACCCCGGTGGCCAACCTCAAGCCGGTCAATGTCAGCGGCGTCACCGTTTCCAGTGCCAGCTTACACAACTGGGATGAAATCGAACGACTCGGCATTAAAATCGGCGATCGAGTGATCGTCGAACGGGCCGGCGATGTCATCCCCGACATTGTCAAGGTCCTAAGTGACAAACGAACCGGCGCCGAGCAGGAGATCCCCGAACCGACCGCATGCCCTGCCTGCGGTTCAGTGGTTTCCCGCGCCGCGGGAGAAGTTGTGCCCCGCTGCCAAGGGATGAGCTGCCCGGCCCAGCTCAAGGAAGCGCTCAAACACTTCTCTGCTCGAACTGCGATGGATATCGAAGGTCTGGGCGACCGGCTGATCGACCAACTGCTGCGTCTGGATTTGGTGAACAGCGTCGCCGATCTCTACCGGTTGCGCAAAGAGGATTTGTTCCAATTCGAGCGGATGGGCGACAAACTTGCTGAGAAACTGCTGAAGGCGATTGAAAAGAGTAAAGCACGGCCGCTGGAAAGACTGCTGTTCGGTCTTGGCATTCGGCATGTCGGCAGCCATCTGGCCAAGGTTCTCAGCCGCCAATTCGGCTCTCTGGAGGCACTAAAAGCAGCTGATGCAGGACAACTGCTGTCGATCCACGAAGTCGGCCCCCAGGTTGCCCAAAGCGTCACCCGCTTCTTTGCCAATCCGAACAACCAGGCGATTCTCGACCAGCTCCAAGAGCTCGGTGTTGCCCCACTTGCTAGCGAACAGCCACGCGGTGACAAACTGGCAGGCAAGGTGTTTGTCTTTACCGGCGCCTTAGAGAAATTCAGTCGCAAAGAAGGGGAAACTCTGATCGAAGTCCAGGGTGGCCGGGCCAGCGGTTCGGTTAGCAAGAAGACCGACTTTGTGGTTGCTGGGCCAGGAGCGGGTAGCAAACTAGCCAAAGCCGAGCAACTGGGAATCACAGTCCTCGATGAAGAGGAGTTTCTCCAGCTGATTAAAGAGGGGGAATAAGTGATGGACGATTGCAGAGCAGAGAGCCGGGCGCAAGGGGTCTACTTCCGCACCTACCCCTACGCAGCAGATCACCTCGCCGTTATAAACATGTACAGGCTCACCCAAACAGGAACGAGACCTGTCGGACATATCATTTCCCCCGAGGCCCGCGGTTAAAAACGGGGCCAGGAAATCGCGCATTTCTCTGCTCAGAAACCAGTCCATATCGTACAACAATAACCTCTCTTATATCGTTTAAGTGGTTGGGATCACCGGAAGGAATGGTTTCAATTCGACTTCCTGCAATTTAATGTCTATATCTCCAAACTTGGCAGTCTTTCCTTTTATCAGGACGGGAATTTTGGTTTTTTCTTCTACATAAATATCAAAGTCCCCTACGAGCTTCAGAAATGAAAATTTCTCGGCCTCTTCTTGTCGCTCAATCAAAGGACGGGTTTTGATTGATAGTTTCATGGCATCTATCATACTTTCTTTTCGGGTATTATTTAGCGATAATTTTTCAACGTAGTCGACCTCTACCTTATGCCCAGCTTCAGCATTAATCTGCACACGATGCACCTGCTTTTTACCAAAGACACAGAGGCTCAACGGCTGGTCTCCTGTAGAAAGATTTGCAGCAGAAGCGATATAAAGCAGGAGTGAAGGCTCGGAAACAAACGAACACCCCATTGAATTCAAGTCGTAAGGATAAAAGGACTCTTCGATATTTTTCCAGCGCTCCCTGGGCAGATTTTCTTCATCGGAACTATCCGGTTTTTTTCTTAGTCTATAGACCCCCTCTTCAGTCCAACGATAGGTTTTTTCCCATTTTTCTCCTCCTGTCCGTACCCGGATACGCTGCAAAGCGGCCGCCTGCTCAGAATTAAACAAGACCTTGGTTTCCGAAAAATCCTTCGAGCCGATAAGCGGATCTATGGCAGTATTAACCTTAAGGGTGAAAACCTGAGGACCCGATGGTTTCAGGACAACACCTTGTGGGGGGGTAACCAACAACTGCTCTGCACTGCTGGCAGCGACTCCCTCCAGCTTGACCTTTGAGGTTGCCGCGCCAAAAACATTACTGCTTTTGAATGACAGGCTACTCCAGCGAACTTGGGAAACATCAAAATCATAAGATTGCGCAAGCGTCAAACTGGCAAATCCACCAAGGTAAAAAACCAACACTAAAGCTAGAATTGCTGAAACTCTATAAATCATCATGTACCTCGCACTACATATGGACAAAACAGAAGCCTGACATGAGAAATACTAACCAATCAGCTCCGCCTCGCGGGTTAAATTCTCTACATAATCTATCAATGATGCATTATCCATTCGGCTAACCTATGAACTTATTAAATAATAATGCTATTTTTGGGGAGAACAAGAAATCTTCCTCTTTCACTCAAAGATGAAATTCAAGGTAATAAAGCGAAATCTCCCCAAACAGCCCATGATAAAAACGACCGGATAGTAGTGCATGGGATCAGAGGTCCTGGGCCAGACGAAAACCGAGGTATTCGCTGCCTGTATTGATGTTAAACCCGTGACGACTCGCTGAGCGGAGGGTCACCTTGTCACTGCCGTGGGAGCCACCGCGGATCACAGATCGACCGCAATTACCGTCGTCGGCCTCTCTCCAGGCCGTGCCGTCACTCGGCGGTTTGCCCCCGTAGCTATTATGCCAGCAATCCTGCACCAACTCATAGACATTGCCAGCGGTGTCGTGCAGGCCCCACGGGTTGGAGTCGAAGGAGCCCACCGGCGCGGTCTTCTTGGAGTACTGCTGGCTGCCGCAGACGGGGCAGTTTGCCCAGACCTGTTCGTTCTGGTTGACATCGTTACCCCACCAGTACGCCGTTTTTGTCCCGGCACGGGCCACGTACTCCCACTCGGCCTCCGTCGGCAACCGATAAACCTCGCCGGTCGCCAACGAGAGCCAACGAGCATAGTCCAGGGCTTGTTTCCAGGACAGGTTGATCACCGGTCGCCTGCCACGCCCAAACCCCTTATCATCAGGCAAAGAAACCCCTGTTTTATGCGCGTAGGCGTCATACTCCTCAAAGGTCACCTCGTACTTGCCAATAGCGAATGGCTTGGAAAATATCACCTCATGGACTGGTTTCTCGTAAGCAGCTGCGCTCCGATCGTCGTCGC
>CAMYNC010000037.1 GCA_947259685.1 uncultured Desulfuromonadales bacterium
GCAGGCCTAGCCAAAGCTAAGCCGAGGAGCCGCAACGAAGCCAGCGGGCAAAAGGGCCAGAATTAATGGATGGAATTAACCGCACGGGACACTAGGGAACCCGAAACAGCAGCCAGGTAGCCACCAAGACAATAATCCCCAGGGGCAGCAAGGTCGTAAATGCAGGGTGGATACCCAGCAGCAGCCCCATATAGCCAAGAGCCTGATCGAAGTAGTAGTAAGATATCCCGACAATCGTCCCAAGAGTAATTCTTCGACCAGAGCGGGCCTCCCGTGCCGAACCAAACACAAAGGGTAAAGAGAAAAAAATCATCGCCCCTACCTTGAGTGGCAGAGTCGATTTTTGCCATAAAGACAGGACATACTGATCGGTATTCTGCCCTCTGCTCCGGAGTACCCGAATGTATTGATATAGGCCGCTCATAGAAAACATTTTCGGCGTGACGCTCAGGACATTCACCTGTTTGGCATTGAGGAAAACATCCAGGGTCAGCGTAGGGATTTCCCGATCATCAATACCTTGATCCAAGAAGGTGACCTGCCTAACGTCTCGACAAACCCAACTCCCATCTGGACCGACTTCTGCGTAACGAGCAGTGACAAAGCTGGATGGCTTCCCCTGCTCATCGAATTCATAAACACTGAGACCATCAAGGCCTTTTCCATAAGTAGAAGAGCGCACGTTGATGAAACGATTGTGGTCTCGAGTCCAGAAACCGCCTTCCGGAAGCAGGGTCCCCAAGTCGGAAAGGGCGAGTTCCCGATTGATCCTAGCCCGTTGTTCCAAGGGCGGCACAACAAATTGGGCAAGTATCAGCACGCCCAGCATAAGCACAGCGCCAGCACTCAAAATCACCCGGGCAATACGAAATATAGAGAAACCACAGGCCCTCATGGCCAGCAACTCATCCCCTTTAGCCAAGGTCCCAAGAGCCACGATGCTCCCCAGGAAAGTGCTCACAGCAGCAAGGTTCAAAACCCGGCCAGGGAAAGTATAGGCCACGTACATGAACGCGTCACGGATCTGGTAGCGACCCTGACCAATGTCATCAAGTTGACCGACCAGCTCCAGAATAGAGAACAAGGCCGTAAGGATCGAAAACACCAGCAGCCAGCCCCATGCCAACCGAAGACTTATGTAGCGAAAAAGGATTTTCATGATCACCTGACAGCAAAGTAAGCCCTGCTGCGGTTGGAGTAAATCACTATGACATGTTGCCAGATTTCGAACGCATGAGCATTATGAGCAACAAAGCGGCAAGCAGGAGCTGAGGCCACCAAATCCCGGGGAAAGTGCCTACCACCCCCTGCTCCATCCAGGTTTTAGCCACGACAGTCATAATATAATAAGCCGCGAAAACCACCACGGCCAAAAAAGTATTGGAATATTTCCCCTGCCGAGGCGCTGTTCGACACAATGGAACGGCGAGGAATCCCAGCAAAATTGTCGAGAAACCGGTGGATATTCGCCACTGAAATTCAGCCTTGTCCGCTGCTCCTGACGATGCAGCCAAACTCATTGTTGATGCGGCCTTCCGCCGATATCTAAGGGAAGTGATCTCCTTGGGGACCAGCGGCAAGAGGAATTTCTGAAATTGAAAAAACCGCGTCTTACTGCCATTCTCCATGATTTTATAATGATACCCATCGCGCAAAATAATGACTTTCGTGCCGGTTGCGGGATCGCTTTCCTGCCAAGCCTCTTTGGCACTGGTTATTTCCCGAGCGGTGTCGCTATATTGCTGAATAAAAACCCCTTCAGCACGCTCCTGTTGCTCATCAAATGTCTCCAGAAAAACGACCAGGCCGCTTTCGCCAAATTCATGAAAACGCCCAGATTTTAAACGTGAGAAATCAAAGTTAGCCTCTGCGTCAGCTTTCAACCAATAACTTTTTTCGTAAGCCCAGGGGCGCGCATACAAGGAGAGGCCAGCGACCAAAACGGCAATCAGCAGGGATATGCGCAAGACGGTGTATAGAAGGGTGCGCTCACCAAGGCCACAGGCCTCCATAGCAATTATTTCAGATTCTGCATGCATTCGGCCCAAAACCGTAATAACTGAGAAAAATAGCGTTATGGGAATCAGCACCTCTAGCGCAATTAAAATTTTCAGAAAGGCCAGGGCCAGGACAGTCTTCCCCGTCATCAGCCCGTTTGCAGCGTCGGGGAGATACCGGGTCACAGAATAACCGGCAAAGATGATGACAAGAATAAAACAAATGGTGGCTAGGGGAGTCAGTATCTCGCGAATTAAATAACGATTGATAAGCAAGTTAAATCCATGACTTGATAATATTTTCTACAAAATTGAATGCAAGTTTTCCGTTTTACCTTACCAATTTATCCGCATCATATATGGCCTGAAGTGTGGACTGTAATGAAGTTGAAGAAACATTATTTGTGTATTCGAAATAAACAACATTTACACCATATTCCGCCAGCTCAGACTCTACTTCATTAAACAATTCCGACCCCTTCCAATCACTACCAACAAACATTACATCGAATTTAATTTCATGATACGCTCCAATCTTGTCTCTATGGACCTGAGGAACAACCTCGTCAACACACTTTAGCGCTGATACAATTTCAATCCTTTCCTCAAAAGGAATTACAGGTTTCTTTTTTTTATATGTTTCTACTAATTCATCAGTACTCACCCCTACGATAAGTCGATCACATTTACTTTTGGCTTTTTGCAATATCCTAAGGTGTCCGATATGAAACAAATCAAAGACACCTGTTGTGTAGCCAACGACTTCTTTTTCCATTTAAGCACTTCCTTTAAAAGAGTTTTAACAGTCATTGTTCACCGGCAAAGCCGGTGGTTTACTGAACGATACAATTATCTACTATTTATAGTTAAAAAAACAAATAGCCAATTCTACTAATAAAATTAAACACTTAACGGTCTCATCAATAATTCCGCTGCACTGGGAGTTTCTTCAAAGAGGGGCTCCCTGTTGTTTTTCTGCCAGGATAGACTCGACCAGAAGCCAATCATCTACTTTATCGACATCGACCGCGGCTTCCGCAAAGGGCATCTCGACAACCCCCACCTTCAGGTTCATTCTTCGCGATAACTGGGCTAAAGCATGCTCTAAAGTGAGTTGCCCAAAGAGGTAACGGAGCACAGCCATCCATCCCATGATCTTCACAATACGTAAAGGTTTTTTACGTTCGCTTTCCACCTCACGCCAGAAATCAGCGGCAAGGCGTGCCTGTGGCGTCAGGAATGCAAACAGATTACAGCCACAAAAGCCGCCGTCTTTGAGTCTCGTGACGGTTCTCGAAGTCTCGGGGAAAGCTGCTGAGACCAAGTCATAGCGGGCCACCCCAGCCAGAACATCGCAGCCGCTGTTGCGTGCTTCTGTACAAAAATGATCAACCATCGCAGCATTCAGCAAGGCATGATCCGCAGTGGTCACTAATACCGGCACATCTTCCGGCAATGACTGAAGAACGGCAAAGGCACTTGAACTCGGCGAAGATTGCGGAGCAACCCACTTGACCTGGCCGGAACTGACCAGTTCGTTGAGCTCTGCATCCTGCTCGACAGCAGTCTTCACCGGACCACAAAGAATCCGGCTGGCCACTTCCCGAGCATCTGCCAACGCGCTGAGCACGCGCAAGACCATCGGCCTGCCAGAAATCGGAACCAGGGCCTTGCAACTCACTCCCGAAGCCTGAGCAACCGGATCATTCGAGTCGCGATCTGCGGCCAGAATCACAACAGTAAAAGGCGCGGCAGTCTGACTCATTTGGCCTCCAAATCTTTCTGATAGATTCGATAACGTTTGTACGGCACCCCCCCGATCGATTCGATAATGTTGCACATCCCTTTATTGTCTTCTAGAATCCAGGACATTTCCGCCTCTCTGATCCCTCTTTTCAGGACCGGCGCCTGCAGCGCTGATATCATCATCAGAGCCAAAGTAGCCCCCAGCTTACTCCCCTGATAGCAGCGGCGCACCCCCATCAGCGGTACCCGAGCCGTTTTGGGACTGGCGACTTTCAAACGCCACAGCAGCCTCAGCCAACCCAATGGCAACAATCGTCCGTTCAGATCGCCAATCGCTTCATTAATGTTAGGAAAAACCACCATCATAGCCGCCGGCTCACCATCAACCTCGGCAATCCTGATGAAATCCGTAGGCACCAATATCTTGAGATTCTTTGCCAGTTCCGCAAACTCGGCCTTGGTGAAAGGAACGAATCCCCAGTTCTGGGACCAGGCATCCTCAAAAATGTCCTGAATGATGGCCATATCCTCCTGAAACCGGTCAGATCGCAGAGATCTGAGCCTAACACGACTCCCGGTTCTGGCGACAAGGGCCTCCAGATAGCGTGGTGGGGTAAAATCGGCCTGAATCCAGTAGGCAAGCAAATCTTTGGCCTTACAGAACTGCTGCTCCTCCACTCGGGAGCTGTAATACGGAAGAGCATGCCCCATCATAATTACCGGTGGAGTTTCTAAACCATCGACCAGCAAACCACACTCGTCGTTAATTGAGAGGTTGAATGGGCCGCAGATCCGCCGCATTCCTTTCTTGCGTAACCAGTCTTCAGCGGCCTCGAACAAGGCCTGGAAGGTTTCCGCGCTATCTTCTGCCTCCAAAAACCCAAAAAAGCCGGTTGAATCTTGGTATTGTTGCAAATGAAGTTGATCAACCTGTGCGCTGATACGTCCAACAACACGTTCGCCACGGCAAGCGATCCAGGCTTGAAAATCGGCATGCTCGAAATAAGGATTTTTCGATGAAAGGTGCCATTTCCTTTCGAAAATTAGTGGCGGAACCCAGCAGGGGTCTCCAGCATAGAGTGACCATGGCAGGTCAATAAAGCTTCGCAGCAAGCGGCGTCCGGCAACTGGAACGATCCGCAACTGCTCAAATCTTTGATTTTCGTCAAGCACTCTGTTTGGCATAGAATGATCCGGTCATATTAGTTTGGTTGCGCATGGGTTTTAAGATAAAAGTCACCAGGGTGAGACACAACCCAAACTGTGACCGTAACGTCGGAGAGCGAATCATACTCGATACTTCGATAGCATGTAAGCCATTATAGGCAAGAGTAGGCAAGAGAAAAACAGTTGTCCTCAAAAACAGACTATTGCTACCAATCTAGAAAAACAGTTGAGTACCATACTGGCGAGTTACTCCATTTGATTACCAATTCAAATACACCAACAAAGGGGATTGAAAATCATCGCCAAATCTCTATTATATGGAGAGTCTTTAGAGATCAGCCAAATGAAATTTGGCTAGCGACTCCGGGAGGGCCAAATTAAATGAATGCAACAATGGAAAAGTTTGGGTACCCAGGAACCCTGATCAAAGAATATAAAAACTGGGTTATTCTGTTACGTCCACAACAGGCGACCCTGGGGGCCCTTGTGCTTATATGCAAAGATGAAGCTGATGCGTTTTCAAAGATAAGCCTTGAAGCTTTTTCGGAGTTGAAAGGGATAACTTCAGCCATAGAAGATCATCTGAAAAATTGTTTTTCCTACGATAAAATCAATTATCTTATGTTGATGATGGTTGACAACGATGTGCATTTTCACGTATTACCCCGGTATTCTCAAGCCTGTGTATTTAACCAGAGGAAATTCAACGATCCTGGCTGGCCCGGTCCGCCGGATTTGACTCAAAGCAATAAAACCGGGGAAGCAGAGCAGCAAATGATTCAGCAAACACTGCAACAGGTTTTCACAGAGAATTAGCTTAAAAAGTTATCTTGGGTTTGTTCTCAGATAGAGACTTTAAAGGTCTTCTGTGGCACGCCTGCCACACCCAATTGGCATAATCACCACAGATTGACCATTAGAAATTTGACAAAAAAAACGCTATTCGCCTAGTATGCTGCCTGCCTTACACGTTGGCATCAACCTTGCTCGCTATTGGACACAATGAATACTTTGAATCCTACTGATACAGAAAGCCACATTCCTCTGAGAACCGCCGATTTTCCCAACCTGGCGGAAGCTCTCGATTATGCTGCCGAGGGAAAAAGCGGGCTTAATTTCTATGATGGCCGAGGAAGACTCCGTACTGCACTCCCTTATTCGGAGCTAAAGGAAGAGTCTCAAACTCTGGCAAGGCGTCTACTCGGACTCAACCTGCAAAGGGGCTCGCGAGTCGCCATCGTCGCGGAAACCCATCCGGATTTTCCCCGGTTTTTTTTCGCCTGCCAATATGCTGGTTACACCCCGGTTCCGCTACCCGCGTCGATCCATCTGGGTGGTCATAAAGCTTATGTTGAGCAATTAAAGGGCTTGTTGGCGAAAAGTCAGACTTCTATTGCCGTAGCCTCAGCAGAGTTCCTCCCCTATCTCCTAGAAGCCACTGAAGGACTAGGGTTGCAGCTTGTCGGCACGCCCCAAACATTTGACGAACTCCCTGAACAACGCGTTGAGCTGCAGCCACTGCGTTCCGAAGAAACAGCCTACCTCCAGTTCACCTCTGGAAGCACGCGCTTTCCGAGAGGCGTTATGGTCAGCGGTGCGGCAGTGATGCACAATCTTGCCGGGATAACCAGGGACGGCCTTAAGGTCCGCCCAGGAGACCGGTGCGTCTCTTGGCTGCCCTATTACCATGACATGGGATTGGTTGGATTTGTCCTGGCTCCTCTGGCTTCACAACTTTCGGTTGACTACCTGGCAACTCGTGATTTCGCGATGCGGCCGCGACTATGGTTGACCTTGATGACCAATAATCGTGGCACTATTTCTTTCGGTCCTCCTTTCGGCTATGAATTGGCTGCTCGGCGAATCCGTTCCGACGAAAGCGAGCAGTTTGACCTCAGTCCTTGGCGTATTGCCGGAGTCGGAGCAGAAACGATCCGAATCGAGATCCTGGATGCCTTCGCTGAGAAATTGGCCGCCTTTGGCTTTGATCGCAAAGCTTTCGTTGCCAGCTACGGCATGGCCGAATGCTCACTCGCCATCAGCTTTGCCCCACTTGACCAGGGGGCTATGGTCGACGAAGTAGATGCGGAACACCTGTCAAGACAACAGGAAGCCATCCCCGTTGTCGACAGCTCTGATAAAAATCGAGAAGGATGCCTGACCAAAAAGTTAGTCAATTGCGGCCCTCCATTGCCCGGACATGAGGTCGTCATCCGCGATGATCGTGGTCAAACTCTGCCGGAACGAACATGCGGAACCATCCACGTCCGAGGACCAAGCGTGATGTGTGGTTATTTTGGCGATCCGGTTGCAACTGCCAAGGTTCTTTCCGCTGATGGCTGGCTAAACACAGGAGATATTGGCTACCTGCTAGAAGGCAACTTGATGATCACCGGACGTGAAAAGGACATGATCATCATCAATGGCCGCAACTTCTGGCCCCAGGATCTTGAATTTTATGCCGAGCAGCAGCCTGAAATCAGGCCTGGCGATGCTTCCGCTATCTCGGTGCCGGCAAAGGATGGCTCAGAAACTGCCGTCATGGTCGTCCAATACCGCGAAACGGATGAGGTCAAACGAACGGAAATGGCCACCCGCCTTACCCGTATCATACGCGAGGAAGTCGGGATTAACTGCACCATTGAACTCGTCACCGCACATACCCTACCGCGAACTTCTTCTGGAAAGCTCTCCCGCTCCGGGACTCTCCGCGATCACTTAAAGCGCCAGGAAGAACAGAATAGGCTTGAGGTTAAAGCCTTATTTAAAGAACAGATAAAAAGTGAGGATGTTTCTGATTTATACCTCACCACTGACGAACAAAGGTATGCGCAGTAAGATCGCCTCGGCGACTCCTGCCAAACGTTCTTAATCGTGGTCACGGTAGCACTCACAGGGGCAACTGGCTTTATTGGCAGTGTATTGCTCAAATATTTATCAAATCAGGGATTCCGGGTTAAAGCATTGTACCGGCCCGGCCCCTCCCCGCCCCCCCACCCCATAGACTCTATTGAATGGCTTGCCGGCAACCTTGAGGATGTGAACAGCCTGCGCTCCCTCGTTACTGACGTTGATGTGGTTGTCCACTGTGCCGGCGCCGTCCGTGGGAGAACTCTGGAACATTTCAAAAAAATCAATATCGAAGGTGTCGAACGACTGCTTCAGGTCGCTATTGAGAAGAGAGTTCCACGCTTTCTGCTGATGTCTTCCCTGGCTGCTCGCGAACCCTCAGTCTCCGCCTATGCGCTAAGCAAAAAACTGGGCGAAGATGTTCTTATGGAACATGGCGATAAAATAGCCTGGGATATCCTTCGCCCGCCGGCTGTTTATGGCCCTGGAGACCGTGAAATGCAACCTCTGTTGAAACTGATTAAGCGTGGAATCATTCCCGTGATCGGTGGAAACAAAAGTAGGTTCTCGTTACTTCACGTTGATGACCTGGCAAAGGCAGTCGTCTGTCTGCTACGATCGGAGAGAACCCAACAAGGACGATCTTTTGAATTGCATGACGGGCATCCTGATGGTTATACTTGGCAACAAATCGCGTCCATAGCTACCCATCTCAACGGTAAAGCGCCCCGCTGTTTTTCGGTCCCTCAACGATTACTACAGACAGCCGGCCTGAGCAACGTTTTCCTGGCTAGACTCTTTGGCTACCAACCCATGTTGACACCGGGCAAAGTGAGAGAGCTTTTCCATCCAGATTGGGTTTGTGATAACACCGCAATTACCAGCGCAATCGACTGGCAGCCAGAAGTTTTGTTTCAAGAAGGAATGAAACGTCTCTTTTCATAAGGCTCTGCACGCGGGAAAAGCAGTTAGCTCATTTCGACTAACTTTATTCGCGAACAGAGCCTTTCTTAAAGGGTCTCCTTTAGCCGTTGGAGTTATAACGAATATGACAACCCTACAATATAATGCTATTTATCAGCAGGTCGAAGTTCTGCTGCAGCAATACGCTCCGCAACAGGTACCGATTCAGGAAGATACGGATTTGATCAATGACCTGGGCTTTGACTCGCTGAGGGTCATGGAGATGTTGCATGAGATAGAAGATATTTTCGACATATCTTATCCTTTAAACGACCTATCAAACTTACGAACGGTTAAAGATTTTGCCTTACAAATCCAGCACATTGTTGAGAAAACCTGATGCCACTTCTTGACAAATTAAATGCTATCGCAGCCGCTCGAAAGGACCTGCTACTGTCAGGAGTTGATCCTTTTAACGTAGTCATTGAGGAGATTTATTCCTCCACCGAGGCATCTATCGATGGACGTCGGGTCATTCTGGCAGGTACCAACAATTACCTCGGCTTGACCTTTGACCAGCAGTGTATCGACGCTGGCAAAGAAGCCCTGAGCAAAGATGGCACCGGAACGACCGGATCACGGATGGCCAATGGCACTTTTGCCGGGCACCGTGATCTTGAAAAAGAGTTGGCACTTTTTTACGGGGTCAGCAATGCGATTGTCTTCTCGACCGGATTTGTCACCAATCTTGGCGTCATTTCCACCTTGACCGGACCAGGTGATGTCATTGTTCTGGACGCTGACTCCCATGCAAGTATCTATGATGCCTGCAAGATGAGTGGCGCTGAGATGATCCGCTTCCGCCACAACAATATGCAAGACCTGGATAAAAAGCTGCAGCGCCTTGGCTCACGGACCGCAAAGGCGCTGATCATTGTTGAGGGCATCTACAGTATGTTGGGTGATTGTGCACCATTGGCAGAGATTGCTGAGCTGAAGCGCAAACACAACGCATGGCTGATGGTAGATGAAGCGCACTCCATGGGCGTGTTGGGCAAACAGGGTCGCGGCATGGCAGAGGCCGCCGGCGTTGAACAAGATGTCGATTTCATTGTTGGCACCTTCAGCAAAAGCCTTGGATCTATTGGTGGTTACTGCGTCAGCAACCACCCCGAACTGGACCTGGTCCGTTACCTCAGTCGCTCCTATGTCTTTACCGCATCACCATCCCCTGCGACCATTGCAACAGTACGCAAAGCCTTGCAAATCGTTCATTCCCAACAACAGCTGCGCACCAAGCTCTGGGAAAATGTGGAACAGTTGTATGAAGGTCTCAAGGGATTGGACTTTGAACTTGGCCCTGATCCTGGTCCGATTGTCGCAATTCGTGTTCCGACCAAGGAGAAGGCTCTGCTCGCCTGGAAGGCGTTGCTGGAACAAGGTATCTATGTCAACCTGGTGTTCCCACCGGCAGCTCCGGCGGGCATGAGTTTGCTGCGTTGCAGTATCAGTGCGGCTCATACAGCCGAACAGATTAATTATCTGCTGAAAGTCTTTGGGGAATTACAACCGATGATGACGACGCAAGACTAAACCTTTGAACAGAAGCACAAAAGAAGTTCGCACCGAAGAGAGCCTTGGCAAAGAAACTCTCTGGTATTTTGACAGGAAGACCCCTTAATGACTGCATCACCATCCACGATTATCATGCCGGTAGAAAACCAAGTCCGTGAAATGGACGCTAAGATTCTGCTTTCATGCGTGGCAGCAGAGCGTGGCTACCCAGTTTTAATCGGCTCCCGCGCCTATATTCACTTTGCGGTGGCCTCGATTCCACGCGGCATCTACATGGCCAAGAGCATGAAAACCCGCAGCATTCGCATGTTCAAAATCCTCAACCAGCTTGGCCACGATATTTTAGCCTGGGATGAAGAAGGGCTTTTGCGGGAACCGGATGAGATTTACCACCGCTGGCGGCTGTCTTCAGTGGCAATGAAGCGTATTGCCTGCCTGACAACCTGGGGTGAAGACAATGCACGCGCTTTTCGCTCCTTCGAAGGCTACGCCAACACGCCGATAAAGGTCACCGGGAATCCCAGGATAGACCTGTTGCGTCCTGAACTCTGTGATTATTACCGTCCAGAAGCAGAGGTCATTCGGGAACGTTTCGGGGATTTCATACTCATCAATACCAATTTCAGCAAGGTCAACCACTACTACCCGCAACTCGGCGAACTAAAACAAGCTGTCGAAGGCAAGAAGCCTGGAAAAGCAGAACCTTACGACATCGGTAAAGGCCGCCACAAGCTGGCCATTTTTGAACATTTTCAAAAAATGTTGCCGGTATTCTGTGACGCCTTTGCTGACCACAGGGTGATTTTACGACCCCATCCTTCCGAAAGTCACCAAACCTGGCTGGACGTTGCCAAAGATCACCCTAATTTGGTCATCACCAACGAAGGCAATGTTCATCCCTGGCTGATGGCTGCCAAAGCAGTGGTCGCCAACGGCTGCACAACCCTGGTGGAATCTGCAATACTCGGCACGGCTGGCGTCAATTACGAGCCGGAAGCTGTCGAAGAGTATGATTTCGCCATCACCAGCGATGTCAGTCGTCGCGTCGCCACTCTTGATGAATTATTGAAGACGGTTCGATTGATCGTCGATGGGGACATGGGCCCACTCGATTACGCAACCAGAAAAACTGCTATGGAACCGCATATAGCGGCCCTCGAAGGGCGTTTGGCTGCGGACCGTATGATTGACGTGCTGGATGAGGCGGGTTACGGTGAGAAGCACCCTCCGGCACCGCCTGCGCTTGATCGTTTTAATGGTTGGTATCAGACAAAATTAAGGACTTTTGAGAAGCGCATCAACATGCGCAAACCTGGGCACCGCAACAACATTGCTCTGCATGACCACCGCTATCCCGGCATTACCGCAGAAGAAATGCTGGCGGTGATAGATCGGTTCAGCCAGCTCCTTGACCGATTCCATGGCCTGCGGGTTAAAAAACATTCTGAGCACTTATACTGGATTTACAAATAATCACGATTGCCTGCAGCCGAGATCATACATTGTCGATGCCGGGTGACCCACCCTGCCCTGGCTGCACAACAACTTTCGATCTATATTTTTGGAGCGCCTCATGTATAACGTAAAAATTCTCGGAGCCGGTTCCATCGGCAATCATCTGGCCAATGCCTCACGCCGTCTAGGCTGGCAGGTTACCCTTTGTGACAAGGACCCCGCCGCCCTGCAAAGAACGAAGGAGGAAATTTATCCTGCTCGCTACGGGCAATGGGATGATTCGATCCAACTATTTGCCTCTGCAGATGCTCCCCGGGGGGGCTTCGACCTGATCTTCATCGGGACACCCCCAGACTCACATATGGATCTCGCTATTCAGGCGATTGGCGAAAAACCGAAAGCCGTGCTGGTGGAAAAACCTCTTTGTACCCCGGCTCTGGAAAAAGCTGATGAATTAAGTCGACTGGCAGCGGAAACCGGTGTCGAGGTTTTCGTCGGTTACAATCACGTCGTCAGTACCGCCGCCGACAAGGCTGTCGAACTCATGCCGCAGCTCGGCACGATTGAAACTCTTGACGTGGAATTCCGTGAGCACTGGGGTGGTATTTTCACTGCCCACCCATGGCTCGACGGCCCCCAGGACAGCTATCTTGGCTTTTGGCAAAAAGGTGGTGGCGCCAGCGGTGAACACTCCCACGCTATCAATCTCTGGCAGCATTTCTCACGAAATCTGGGTGCGGGCCGCGTTACCGAAGTTGTCGCGAGCCTCGATTACATTAAAACGGACACGCTCGACTACGACAAGTTATGCCTGTTGAACCTGCGCACGGAAAATGGCCTGGTCGGTCGCGTAGTCCAGGATGTTATCACCCAACCCGCTCGCAAGTGGGGTCGCATTCAGGGCAAAGACGGATTTGTAGACATTGCAATCGGCAGCGAAGATCTCGTGCAATGGGCCTTCGGCGATCAACCAAAAGATCAGCTGCTGATTAAGAAGACACGACCCGACGACTTTATTGCCGAGCTAAAACATGTGGATGAAGTCCTCAAAGGGTTACGTGGAGACAGCGGCATATCACTGGAATGCGGCCTTGACACCATGCTGGTAGTCGCTGCAGCACACCTGTCAAACCAGCAGGGTCAACGCGTCTTGATCGACTACAGCAAAGGCTATTCGCTGGACGCCTTAACGGTAGAAACGCCACAATAAATGGAGGTCAGCGTGGGCCAGAGATTCGATTTCAAAGATCTATTTATCCTGGATATGGCAAACAATCATCAGGGCGATGTAGAGCATGGGCTCAATATTGTTCGTTCTTTTGCCAAGGTCGTCAAGGATCATGCAGCCAGAGCTGCACTAAAATTTCAATTCAGACAACTCGACACCTTTATTCATCCTGACCATCAGAAAAACAGCGACCACAAGCAGGTCCAACGCTTCCTGTCAACTCGTCTGCTCTGTGACAAGTACCAACTCCTGCTGGACGAGGTTCGCGCGAAGGGGCTGGTCTCCATGTGCACACCCTTTGACGAAGCTTCAGTCGACATCATCAGCGACATGGATTTCGACATAATCAAGGTGGCAAGCTGCTCAGGGAAAGACTGGCCACTGTTGGAAAAGGTTGCTGATGCAGGCAAGCCGGTTATTTTTTCAACTGGGGGATTGACAATCAGAGATATTGATAACTTGGTCAGCTTCTTCCAGCATCGTGGAGTTCACTTCGCAATCATGCATTGTGTGGCCATCTACCCCACTCCTGACCAAAACATGAACCTGCAGCAGATTGCCCTGTTGCGCTCTCGATACCCGGGAATCCATATCGGCTGGTCGACACATGAATCGCCATCAGACCTGATCCCCGTGCAATTGGCCGTTGCTTTGGGCGCCGAACTGTTCGAGCGTCACATTGGGATTGAGACTGAGAAAGCTCCGCTCAATGCCTATTCCTCAACCCCAGAGCAGGTCGCAGAGTGGATCAAAGCCAAGCAAAGAGCCCAGTTGCTGTGCGGCCCCAAAGAACGTCAACCGGCTTCCGCTACAGAGCAAAGTGCCATTGACGGGTTGAAACGCGGGGTGTACGCAAAAACCAGAATCCGTAAAGGGAGTACGATCAAAAGCGACCAGGTTTACTTTGCGATTCCCTACAATGAGGGCCAGCTAGATAGTGGCCACTTCAAGTCTGGGATCACCTCTCAAAAAGATTTTGCCGCAAACGCACCTCTCCTAGAAGACAAGCTTGAACTCCCTGTCCAGGAAGACGAGTTGGTGATCAAGCATGCCGTCCACGACGTTAAAGCCCTACTCAACGAAGCTAAAATTCACCTCGGCCCTGAATTCAAGGTTGAGTATTCACATCATTACGGCATTTCAAAGTTTCTTGAAACAGGCGCAGTCCTTATTGAATGTATCAGCCGTGACTATTGCAAAAAATTGGTTGTGCAGCTGCCCGGACAAAACCATCCCTCCCACTACCATGCCCTTAAGGAAGAGACTTTCCAAGTGCTCTATGGTTCGCTGAACTGCACGATTGATGGTCATCAGCGAAAACTCATACCAGGGGAAAGTGTCGTTGTTATGCCTGGCGTCTGGCATTCATTCGGAACTGAGGATGGGGTGATCTTTGAAGAGATCTCCAGCCGCGACTACGATAACGATTCTTTCTACGAAGATAAAAGCATCAATAAGCTGGCCAGAGCAGAGAGAAAAACGGTGGTGGATCACTGGGGACGCTTTCAGATCAAAGCTCTAACTGGACATAACGAAGGTTAAGCCGGGATTTACGAGCATGCTAAAATGCGTCGTCTTTGATTTTGATGGCACCCTGGTTGATTCCAACGCCATCAAAAGAGAAACTTTTTTTACCATTGCTCGCTCCTGGGATTCTTCAGGTGAAGTCGTTGCCGAGGTCTTTAAGAACTGGCCCGCAGCAAATCGCTATGAGAAAACCTATAAAATTGCCGAGGGCTTAATCTCCAGGGGCCTGTTGCCAAAGGGCCCCTCCCTGGAAGAGTGGGCCTCTCTGCTGGCAAATGAGTACACAGCGCAGTGCGAACGCGCTATCGCTGCTTGTGAGGAAATGCCTGGTGCGACCCAAGCTCTGAATGAACTTTCCGCCAAGGGCCTGCTCTTGTATGTCAACTCAGCCACGCCTATGGAGCCTTTGCTACGGTTGTTGGACTTGCGCAGCTGGTCACATTTTTTTCAAGCCGTTTACGGCGCGGAAGCGTCCAAGGCAAATAACCTCGGACACATTGCCACTCAAACGGGTGCAATGCAGCATGAGATTGTTCATGTCGGCGACCAGCGTGATGACAAACACGGGGCGGAACAATTTGGCTGCCACTTTGTGGCTATGGCGGCTGCCAACTCGGGGCCGATAGGCATAGAGAGTACTCTGGTCGTAAAGGACCTACGGGAGCTGTCTGACCTGTTCACAAAAATCGACCAGGAGTCGTCATGATTAAAGGACAGCGGATCCTAGCAGTTTGTCCGGCACGTGGGGGCAGCAAGGGAATCCCACTCAAAAATCTCCAGCCGTTTCTTGGCGTCCCGCTGGTCGCGCGCGTGGGTCACCTGATCGCTGAAATTCCGGGAATAGACCGCGCTATTGTCTCTACCGATTCTGAGGAGATTGCCAAAGTCGCCAAAGAGTCTGGCCTCGATACACCATTTTATCGTCCGGAAGATCTTTCAGGCGATCGGATCTCTGACCTGGAAGTCTTGTCTCATGCCCTTATCGAAGCAGAGCGCCTGGACGGGGTTCAGTATGACATTGTCGTTATGTTGCAACCGACCTCTCCTCTTAGAAAGACAGAACATGTTGAGGACACGATCAACATGCTCATTGATGGAGACTGGGATGCGGTCTGGACAGTGTCTGAAACAGACTCCAAGGGTCACCCGCTGAAACAATTAACCGTTAATGATGGCCGGCTCGACTATTATGATGAGAGTGGCAAGCAAATTATCGCCCGTCAACAACTGGTGCCTGTTTACCATCGAAACGGTGTTGCCTATGCCATCAAGCGCAGTTGTCTCTTGGATCAACAGAGTATTAAGGGGGAGCGGACCGGAGCGCTTGTCCTGGAGGGGAACCTGGTCAGCATCGATACCCACTGGGATTTAGAACTGGCGGAGTTTATTTACTCGATGCAACAAAAAGCAACATGAGCATTTTACCTTTTCTCCCAGGGGTGAAGTGCTGTCCACAAATCTCCCCTACCCAAAGCATATAAAATGCCCCTTAATCCCAAAAAGCATCTATCCCTATTTTATGCTAGAGTTTTAACGATAATCGCTCCGGTCTACAGACATTTTTTCAAGACCTTCAAAAAGCCTCAAGGAGTGTTACACCCCAAGCGTATTGTCCTTCTTGTCAGCAGACCACAAGATGTTGAATTGCTTATTGGCATCCATGAAAAGGCCAAACAACGAAGAGAAATTTCTCTCTGTTTCTGGGTGGTCAAATCTTGCGCCAGAAGGTATCCCGAGGTCCTGACCCAGCTGGAAGAAAAAGAGGCTGAAGTAGAGCAAGTCGTTAGCTTCACCAGTCTAGGTATGGTTCTATGCAAACTAATGCGGAGTGATGCTTTTCTGTCTACAGTGGAGTCGACCAGAGCCAAGCGCAAGCTGCCTTATATAATTGCCAAACTAGCCAATGCGGCGAGCGTCTCAACCTATACCCTACAACATGGTTTTCCGAATATCGGCATCAATTATTGTGATCATATTTACGGCCCGGAGATTAGATTTGCGGCAAAAACAGTATTCATTTGGGGCTCCGTCGAAGCCCTGCCTCCTTGGGTGAGCAAAGACACGCGACACAAGTGTGTGGCCGTGGGTTGTCCTAAAGAACTGGTTCTTTTTGACGATGATTTAGGAGAGGTAACGAGTGAACGTCCCATTATCGCCATTTTTGAGAGTTTTCATGGCCATATATATAACATGGAATATATTACAGCGTTCTTGAGTCACTTGCAGAAAACAGCAAAACAGCGAAAAGAATTTCGTTTTATCTTCAAGTCCCACCCTGCGTCCCTGCGCTGTCGCAGCAAGGAACTTTCGAAGCTTTTAAGCCGTTTAGAGGATGTAGAAATTGTTGACAGCATCGAGGGAAAAGCTTCGCCTCTCACCACTCCCTGGCTGTTGACCCACGCTTCAGGCGTAATAACCAGTCCTTCCACCGTTGCACTCGATGGGGCCTTGGTTGGAGTCCCGGTGGCAGTGGCCCGGTACGGTCTGGATCTCCCTATCTATTCTCCTCTCACCATGCTGGACAACAATGAAGACTGGGGGATTTTCCTTGGTAAAATCGAAGAGGGCCATGAGTTAAAACAAAAAAATGAGGAATTTCTTAGGCACGTGATTGTTCCTGGAGATGCTACAACCAGGATCCTGGACTTCATGTCAGGTCATTCAAGGTAACAACTTCCGGCCAGGAACTGGACAAACAAATCATTCAAAGCTTTCCGCTTGCAGTAAAAGCTCATCCCAGCGCTGCCGAAAGGTGTGGTAAAGGACAGGGCTTTCAGAAATCAGCAGCAATTCATGATTGGCATGGATAGACCTTACCGAAAGGTTCATACTACCGACAGTCACTATCTGGCGTTCCGGGGTATTGATCAACATAAATTTGTTATGCATGGGCAACCCTTCCGGGTGAACATAACGATTGAAGATTATCCCGTTCTGGAGCATCTTTTTTTCAACCCATGAAGGAACTCGTCGCTGCGTATCATGAGCCAGAATTTCAATGTGCGCGCCCTGGCGGGCCAGGCCAAACAAACGCTTGCAGATGCCCTTATCATTAAGGTGGGACACCGCCATGCGCAAACTGCACCCGGCGCCTAAGCCTGCAAAGAGTTCGTTGAAATCTTTCCTTCGTGATCTCGGAAAAAAGAGAATCCGGGTTTTCCCAGAATTAAGGATCCGGTTACTTTCCGGAAGAAAGCGTTCCCATGGGCCGTGATTCATTCGGAACGTACGAAGTCCATGTGCATACAGGCCCTCGACAAGGTCCTTATCCAGAACTTCAACCAGAACGTTATGTCCCCGATCCTGATCGCCAATCTTGCAAATGATCGCCGGCTCTTCCGGGAGGTTACCGGAAGGGTTGAAAGTTCCGACCAGGGTGCTGGGAACGGGATGGCTGAAATAGTAAAGCTTCTCATGCAGTCGGCAACTTCTCAGGAACCGATTGTCGATCAGGCGATGGCTGAGGGCACGCAGATTCTTCCCCAACCCAGCGTCACCCTCCAAGAGCTCTTTGACCCGATTGTTAACAGCTCCGGTGCGTGGATTACCCTCAATGACGACCCGCACCTTGACCCCCCGACGAGAGGCTTGCAAGAGCGCCTTTGCCAGGCCTTCATCTCTAAAATAGTAGGTCAGCCAAAGGATTTCCCCGCCAGTCGGGACCGCATGGATTCGCTCTTCAAGAACGTCACGCAAATAGCGTGGAGGACGATCCGGGCCACCCCAGAAAACTCGAAATGGCTCCTCATGAGGTCGCCCATGCGACTTCTTTAATAGATCGGGCAAAAGACACACATCCTGCTGAAAGAGAGTGAAGAGCAATCAGTGATTAGAGTACAGCAGAGGAAACCTGCTACCCAGCAAAGTTGCGAGAAGGCTTCTGACTCCAACACACTGAGTAACATAGCCGAATGAAGCAGGTGCTACTCTAGATCGAAAATGAGCTACGATTCAAACAGTTTTTTCTTAAGGGGTGTCTCTATCATCAAACCTCGGACCAGCTTTTTACTGGTGCGTTGTACTTTCCCAAAAACAGTTAAAATGTTATTCTTCGCCGATTATACGGGCGGGGAGATCGCTTCCCTTTTAGACAGAAGAAAGTTGAAGCTTCAGATGCACCTGATAATTAAATTTGCACGAGCTTACCCCAGGCAGAGCCTGGTGATGATGCTTGCCCTAGTCTCTGCAGGAGTAGTCGAAGGGTTGAGCCTTACAGCCCTGTTGCCTCTGCTGCAAAAAGCCATCGATATCCCTGGAGCAACCGCTGCTGACCCAGCATCAAACTCCGACATCGGCAATTTAGTAGATTCTGCGCTATCGTTCGTCGGCATTCCCTCAACCATCGGGTCGCTGCTGATGGTCATTATGCTCGGGGTACTTTTAAGAAGTGTCCTGATTCTGTTTGCCGACCGAAAGGTTGGATACACGGTTGCCCATGTGGCCACTGACCTCCGACTGTCACTGTTGCGGGCCCTGCTGTCAACCCGTTGGGGGTTTTTTCTTGATCAGCAGGTCGGCAGTATGACAAATGCTGCCGGAACTGAAGTTATGCGTGCTTCGTCGGCCTACCTCCAGGCATCAACCGCTATCTCTATGGCGATTCAGGCCTTTGCCTATTTCATAGTGGCTTTGCTGGTCTCCTGGAAAACAACCTTGATTTTCATGACTGCGGCCTCTCTGGTTCTGTTTTTGCTTTACAGCCTGGTTAGTAAGGCCAAACGAGCTGGCAGGAAACAGACCCGTCTGCTGCAATCGCTACTTGCGCGACTGACCGACAGTCTGCAATCACTTAAGGCTTTCAAGGCCATGGGTCGGGAAAACCTGGCTGACGAATTGCTCTCGTCAGACACCTTGAAATTAAACAAAGCACTGCGGAAACAGGTTTTCAGCAAGGCAGCCCTGCGCGGTATCCAGGACCCCATGATGTCCTTTCTGGTGATCGTCGGCCTTTACCTGATGCTGGTAAACCTGAAGATGGATCTACCCAAAGTCATGGTCCTGATTTTCCTCATGACACGCATGCTGTCACAGGCCGGAAAGGTGCAGCGCAGATACCAAATGATGGCAATCTGTGAAAGCGCCTATTGGTCTCTCCAGGAGAAGATCAGCCAAGCGCAGCAGCAGCAGGAACCTCCAGGGGGAGAAATCACAGCGAGCCTTGAACGTGGGATAGCCATTGAGCAGGTTGATTTTGGCTATGGCGACGAGATGATTCTGAAGAATGTTTCGCTGGAGATCCCCGGTCGAACCTTCACTTCTCTCGTGGGCCCATCAGGCGCCGGAAAAACAACCCTTGTCGACTTGATAACTGGTTTTTTCCAACCCGTGAAAGGGAGTGTCCTGATCGACGGGACTCCCCTTCCAGAGATAAACCTGCAAAGCTGGCGACGCATGATCGGTTATGTTCCCCAAGACACCATATTGCTGCACGATAGTGTTCTCACGAACGTAACCCTGGGTGAGCCCTCCCTTACTGTCGAAGACGCGGAATACGCTTTGAGAGCTGCCGGCGCATGGGACTTTGTTGAGAATATGTCCGATGGCATTCACACGACCGTAGGCGAACGAGGGACCAAACTCTCTGGTGGACAACGTCAGCGGATAGCGATTGCCAGGGCCCTGATCCACCGGCCACAATTGTTGATTCTTGATGAAGCGACCAGTGCTCTCGATCCGGAAACCGAAGCATCAATCTGCCAGACCTTGAAAGAACTCCGGGGACAATTGACCATTCTGGCGATCAGCCACCAAACCGCATTGGTCGAGGTTGCCGACCGGGTTTTTAAGATTTCGGGCGGGAGTATCTCTCAGGTTCACACCCCTCCGGAGAAAATTGCATCAGAAATCTCTGCGTAGCCAACAACACCTCAGTATGAAAACCCTGAAATAAAATTTCGCTGCCAAATCGGCATTTTAGTTCTTATTCTTTTCACTCTGCTAGCAGCAGATACCGCACTATGCCAGGAGAGTGAATGGATAACTTTCCAAAAGATCGATGAACTGCTGACTCAAGGAAAGAGCCAGCAAGCATGGCGAATCTTGCAGGAACTCCCCGAGGATGCCTCAGGCCCTGCAAATAGACTCTGGCGCATGGCCCGCTGGGCCGCGTGGCTGAACAAAGCATTCCGAGGTTTTTTAAAAAAGCAGAAGATCATGCCCGTGCCGCCATAGCAAAGGATCCCAATAAGAGTAAAAGCTATAAATGGTTGGCGATAGCCCTGGGAGCGGAATCGAAGGACTCTGACACGAAAGATCAAATCAGCTCTTCAAGGAAAATCAAGGAGAGTATCGATAACACCATCGCTCTCAACCCTGATGATGATATTGCTTATCTGGTCCTGAGCCGCTTGCATTATAAGATCTCGACACTAAAGATTTTCGCGACCCTTCGCTCAGCTTGTTTACGGCGGACTATTGGAAGCTTCGTTTGATCTGGCGACAGTCTCAGGACCAGTTGATACAAAGTCAGCTGGATGTTGTTTGCAACTCAGCGAAGCCGTTAGTGAAGCTGTCCTTCCTGATCGTCTAGGTCCCCGCCAAACGAAAAAGGGTCACAGCCATTAGCTGTAACCCTTGAATTTCTTTGGAGCGGGAAACGGGATTCGAACCCGCGACTCTCAGCTTGGGAAGCTGATACTCTACCAACTGAGTTATTCCCGCTTAAGTGCTCCGCAGTATAGTGATTCGGGTTAAAATTTGTCAAATGGAAAGTTTTTCTTTTAACCAGTTTTCCGCTTGCGCTACCGAGCTGATTTCTCCGGCAATTTCAGCAGCTTTGATCTGCCGCAGCCAATCACCGATTTCCTGTTTGGGACGATCTTGCAGCAGTTGTTGCAACCTCTCACCATCAATCAAGTCAGGAATTCGACCAAGCTTCTGATGTTTACGAAATGCGTGGCTGAGCAGAATTGCCTGCTCAAAAGAGAGTTCGCGATGGCAGAGTGACAGATAAATCAATTGTTCGGTTTCGCCGCTACCAAGCTTTTCTACCAGCAGGGCCTGCATTCGACTGTTTTTCACCTGGAGAGCGCTGAGTAACCAATTAAGATCTTTAGGAACCTGCATTGCAACCAGCAGCCGTTGCTGATAACGGCTGAGACGCAGCCTGCTGTGCAAGAGATCGGGCAGATTTTGTGGGGCGTAAAGCTCAAGCAATCTACCTAACATAAACAGCGCTTTTTGCGGAAAAACATCATCAATATCAGCAGCAGAAAAGTCGCCCGCGGTCTTTTGCTGAATTTTCCGAATATTTCCATGCAGCTGCTTCAACTCTATGAGTGCCTTGGTTTCATTCCAGCCGGCTCCTGCCGGACCGAAGAGCGCAGCCAACAAGCCGGAATGCAGCAGCAACCGGATTCCTTCAACCGGTTTATCCGATGCAAGAATTTTCCCTAATTCATCCTTAACACGTTCGCCGGCCGCCATTCTGATTCTGGTCGCCTTCAACTGCATTTGCAAAAAACAATCGCCATTAAATTGCATATCCAGGGTCACCGCATGCCGAATCCCTTTGAGCATTCGTAACGGGTCGTCTAAAAAGCTTTCGTCAGAGCAGCAGCGAATTTTATTCGCCCGAAGATCCTCAACCGAGTTGGTAAGATCGATCAGCTTCCCTGAATAAAATGGCGGCAGGATCGGATAAGCCATTGAATTAATAGTAAAATCGCGCAGGCGCAGGTCTTCTTCGAGGGTTTTGGCACGCAAGGGAGCGAAATCAACCGTCAGCCCGGTGCGCAGCAGTACGCGGCTCTGGTTCCGCTCCTGATCAAGCCAGAACCAGCGGCCACGCACTTCGCGGGCCCAGCTTTTGGCCAGGCTGGTAGGATCCTCAGCAAATGCCAGATCAACATCTTTGAGGGGCCGCTTGAGTAACATATCACGGAGCAGACCGCCAACAAACCAGGCATTGAGATCCTGCTCGTCGATCATATCGAGCAGCACATTCAATGATGGCGTTTCGCTCAGGAGTTTTTTCAACTGCGGATGAAGAATGCTCTGTGCCATAAAATAAAAAGGCCCGCTCTGTAGCGGGCCTTCCTCAGTATGAGTTGTTATGCCAAATCCTGCTCAGCCTGATGGATCAGGTCAAACAGTTCCTGAATATTTTCTTCGGCGATGCAGGAAAAAGCGATCCGCAGGTCGGTCTTGCCGATCGAGATGGCGCCAACCCCGTATTTATCAAGCAGATGCACCCGCAACTGCTCGGCATCAACCCGCTTCAATTGCAGGCACATAAAATAGCCGGAGTTGAAGGGGTAGTAGCTCCAGGAGTCAGCATACTTGCCGTTATTGAGAACCTGCTTGGTCTTCAGCGCCCGCCCTTTCATGGTCTGAAATTTTTCTTCCTTCTGCGCGAGGAAGTCAGGAGAGCGCAAAGCCTCAATGACAAAAGTCTGTGAGGGGTGCGGACAGTTGGAAATTTTGGCCCGGATAACGCCCATGGTCTTTTTTTCCAGAGCGTTAATCAGTACCGGCTGCTCCTGCTGAACGCCGCCGGAAAAGGTGATAAAACCAGTGCGGAAGCCCCAGACAAACTCTTCTTTGGTCGCACCGTCCAGCTTAACCGCCAGCACCCGCTCGTGCAGGTTGGCCAGTTTGCCGAACAGCGATTCTTTGAGCGAATCTTCATAGAAGAGGCCAAAATAGGCATCATCGGTAATCGCCACAATGTTACAGCCGGACTCGGCTACGTCCTTGATGGCTGCGACTATCGCCTCGCCTTCGGCAACAGTCGGTGTGTAACCGCTCGGGTTATTCGGGAAATTAAGGATAACGACCGCCTTACCCTTTTCAGCAGCAGTCGCTTTGAGACATTCTTTAAAAGCATCGACATGGAAGCCACCGGCCTCAGTGAAGGTCGGATACTTTTTCACCAGGGCACCGTTGCAGACGCCGAAGGTCAGATTGTAATTACCCCAGAGCATCTCCGGCAAAACCAGGTGATCGCCGGCCCCAAGGAACATGTCGCCAACGATCGACAAACCATGCGTCAGGGCATTGGTAACGACCGGGTTACTGAAATGTTTACCCTGCAGGCTAGGATTTTCCCGCAGCATCTTTTCCCGCCACAAAGAACGCAGTTCAGGTTTGCCGGCTGGCGGGGCATAGGGATAGATATCTTTGGGGTCAAAATTGCTGAGTTTGTCCTGAATGCACTGGAGGTACATCGGGCCGCCCTTTTCCGTAGCGATTCCGATGGTTGCATTATATTTATGAGCCTTTTCCTTGGCCTCAGCGGATTGGGTCAGGATACCCTTTGGAAAAAACAGGTTTTTGCCGAGGTCGGACAGCATGTCGAGCACATGCGGGTTGACCGACTTGATCTGTTCGTTCAATTCCACGGCGAGTGGGTTCATTAATCTCCTCCAGTGTGGGTTTAGAAAAGCCCCTGACAGGGCAAAAAGACTTACAACCGTGAATGATATACTGCTAATCTATGCTGCTGTCAATCACTCTTCGGGCTTTTTATCTTCTGCGTCCAGCCGTGTTTCCCCGAGATGCTGATCAGCTTTCTGCTGGGGCTGCTTTGCTTGCCGATTAACCAGCTTCAGAATAGCAAAGATCACCCCGCAAACAAGCAGGATCATCAATATATCTGCAAATTTCACCGATTCCATCATTCGCGCCCCCCATCCTGGATTCGATCGACCCCCTGCTGAGCCGCCTGGTGCCCGGGGTCTAGTTCCAACACCTTAGAGAACGACTCGAATGCTCCAGCCTCATCGTGCATCTTTTCCCGACAAAGGCCAAGAAAATAAAAGAATTCCGGATTGGGCAGTTCAGCTGGCAGACTGCCCTCCTCTTCCAACAGTTCCATGATATGACAAGCTTGCTGGTATTCACGGATATTGTAATGTTCCATCGCCACGCCGATCGATTCGAGTTTTTCGACCAATGGCTGAGCAGGCAATTCACCAGCAACAATCCGCTCGATACGGGCCTGTAATTTTGCCTTTGATTCCCCTTCCTCCAACTGATCGACCACAATCTGCCAGTAAAGTTTGGCCTGCGGATAAGCTCCAATAAAAAAACAGACTTGGGCGAGATAGTTCAGGTTAGCCAGTTCCTTGGGATTGCGGCGGCGCGCCTTCTCCAGCCAGAGGCGCGCCTCCCCCAGTTCACGGCGAACATTGATCAGTTCGGTATAGATCAGCGCCAGTTCAAAATAAGCAATACCGATCCGCAACAGCAGACCAAAATTCTCCGGTTCAAGAAGGGCAAGAATCTTCAACATGCCAATTTTGCGGCGGATATAGGGCGGATCAACCTCCTTGGCTTCCAGCATAATGACCTGGGAGCCGATATCCGCAAGATAAAAGGGATAGGCCGCTTTCAAAATTCGAGCGTACTCAGCATTATGCGGACAATCAGGATAGCGCCGCAGGTAATCGTAAAGCCCCTCACCGATAATTTTCTCTGAAGGGTTTGGCGATTTATGCAAATCTGCGGTGTGGATCGGCAGCGGCAACTGCGGCACCTCAATCTCCTGATTGTCGGGGCCAGTGGTGATAGTCATTCCTGCCGGCGGCATCCAGAAACTGTATTCGACCGGATCGAGAGGTTGGTTTTCATCAAGCATAATCATCATCCTGCAATGGGGGGTAATGAAGTTGCCAGAAATCTAGCCGAGATCGACCACTGAAATCAACCGCTCGGAGAGATTTTTCCGCACAAACAAAAAAGGATGAAGCAAAGAGCCTCATCCTTTATGCCGCTACCCCTCAGGATAACGCTATTCTTATAAACAGGTCACCCTGTCGTTGTTATGGCTGGGGTACCAGGATTCGAACCTGGGAATGCCGGAATCAAAATCCGGTGCCTTACCGCTTGGCGATACCCCAAAACGAGATCGAATTTCTAACAGAGTTGAAAAGCGACGTCAAGGAAAAATTCCGCTTTTTTCAACCTGACTCAGCCTGCGTACCGACTCGGCCGGGGAGGAAAGAACCGACACCATAACCAGGGAAAGCAGGGTTGCGAAAGCCAGGCCGAAGATCACCGTAACGGCCATCGGCCCACCAGTCAGCGGACTCCCCCGCAGATTTCCCAGGCGAAGGGTTTATAATCGAAACCGATCCCGACCGCCATCGGCATCAGTATTAACCCGTGGGTGCTATTTTGCCGAAGAAGATTCATCTTCCGCATCCTTTGCCGTCTGCCGCGAGCGAAGTTCATCTGTGCGACAGCCAATTGATACTGCACCAAAGAAAAAATCCGATCGATTTTCGCGTCGATCATCGCATTCTGAAAGAACAGTAACCGGAAGGTATCGGAGAGACCTTCCTCCATGCGCCGTTGCTCCTGATCCACGGTTTTTATCGCCAGACCGGTCGCCCGTTCGGAAATAGCCACCTGCTCAATACTGCTGACAAGGTTCAAGCGTTGTAACTTTAATTCTGTCTTGAGCGCCGACTCCAAATCACGTTGTTGGTATTTGGACTGTTTTTGAATGAGTCCAGCCTGCAGGTAACGTGACTTGGCTGAACGGTTGCCGAGTGGAAAGGAAAATTCCAGTCCGGCGCTCCACTGATGCCCATCCTGATCGATGGTACTGGCGAAAGAATCGCTCCAACCACCACTGTATTTGCTCGAGCTGCCAGAGCGCTTATCTCCCGACAAACCATTTAAACCGGCCTGAAGCCTCAGGTCCAGTTGCGGTTTCAGCTGGTTTGCTGAAAACTCTTTACGCAAAGCTGAGTTTTCGATCACCACCTGGCTAATCTGTAGATCGGGCCGATTTTTTCTGGCTTCTTCATACAAGAGAGAGTCATCAGGGAGATCTAACCGCAATGGTTTTGCAGGCTCCTGAAACAGTGAACTGGCATTGAAATTTTGTTCCAGAGCATGATCCAATAAACGGTTTAGATCTTCCAGAAATTGATCCCGTTGCTGGATCGCCACCGAGAGGCGCAATTCACGCAAGGCCAAAGCTGTTTCGGCTTCCTGCACCTCAGAAATGGGAATAACCCCGGCATCAAACTTGCGTTGATTGGCCTTAAAAAGCTCTTCCGCCAGATCCACCCCTTCCTGCTGCAAGCCGACAACCTCCGCCTGACCGGCCAGTTGCCTGCTGACCCGTTCAACCTGCAGCGCAACCGACTGAGCTGCAAACAAATAACTGAGAGCCTCCTGCTGACGCTGATTTCTAGCCAGTTGCAGATTGGTGGTATTGACCTCCTGTCCATAGCCACGGAGCAGTGGCTGGCTAAGGTCGAGCAATAACAGCGTCCGGTAACGCGGATCCAGCCCCTCGGTGATATTATTATCCGAAACCCGCTCACTGCCCAGCGACAAACTGGCACTGGCTCCAGACTGAAAATTTTTGCTTAAGCCGACTTCTCCACCCAGCCGGTCCTCATCCGAGTTATCGAAAGTGCTGAGAAATGATGCGATCGCCAACGGTGATTTAGATTCGGAGTAGCTGGTTGCAGCAAAGGCTTCAGGATCAAAAACTGCTTCTTCCTGAATAATCTCGGTATCGCTGATTGGAATATTGAGTTGCTCGATCTGTAAACCGATATTTTTTTCGATTCCCAGCTTGATGAGTTCCCGAATTCCCCGTTGGTCCTGAGCCAACACAGAAACTGGTGCGAGCAAGCCACTCAATATCAGCAACATACAGAAGTATCGAAATGTCATCTGGCAATCCCCTCTAAGGCTTGAGTAAACAGTGTCCGCAGGCCAGTTTCTACCTCTTCGTAGCTGTGTGTAGTGCCTCATCGTGCTCCTCTAACTTTGGTCGGTGAAAGAAGCCGTGAGACTACCGCAGCCTATCCATCAAACCAACCAAGTTGCAGTTGCACTTACAAATTGAATCCGGGCTCCTAAAAACTCGACCGCGTTCGAGCTTATTCAATAGCGACTGCATGTCAAGGGATTCCTCGACCCTGGTCGAGATTTAACATGGCCCAAAAAGACTGCATTAAGTGTTGCAACATCGCTTTCAATGAAATAACGTTAAGTTAGCTTGTTAGCTTCCCAAAGGAGATCTATATGGTTGCAAAGGACGAGGAGCCAGATACCAGCCAAGCAACTGCCGACCTGCGAAAAAATCTTCGGGCGCCATTGATTATCCAAAAGGTTTTGCTGGATGCTGATCGGCCGGTTTTTTTTGGTTATACAAAAAATATCAGTCGTAGCGGAATGTTTATCGCGACCACCAATCCTATCGAACCTGGAGAAAGGATTAACCTCCAGATCCCCTTGCCGGCAACATTGACCGGGACCATTCGCTGCAGCTGCGAGGTGGTCTGGAAGCGTCCTTACGGCAAGCATCTGCCTTTTGAACCGGGGTTAGGAATGAAGTTTATCGATATGCCAGCTGAGGTTTCAGAGCAGATCGACAGCTGGATTAAAGCAGAAATGAACGAGGAAGAATCAAAATAAAAAGCCCGACGACACGCCGGGCTTTTTGAGTGAATGGCAGCCTTCTACAGCGCTGCCTGAGCCTGCTTTATGCGCTGCAGTGACCGCTCTTTACCTAGCACCTGTAACACGTCGTAAATGCTCGGGCTGGCGGTTCCACCGGTGAGGGCGACCCGCAACGGCTGGGCAACCTTACCGAACTTGAGTCTGCTCTTTTCCATAATCACCGCAAACGCGGCCTCGAGCTGTTGTTCGCTGAATTCGGGACAGGCTTCCAGTTCAGCGATCAGGGTCGCAAACAGCTCAGCCTGATCCGGTTTCAGGAACTTATTCTGCGCTTTTTCCTCGTAGACAATCACATCGGCAAAATAGAAAGCAGCGCCTTCAGCCATCTCGACCAGGGTTGCCGCCCGCTCGCGCAGGCTTTCCACCACTGCAATCATATCCGGGCCTTTACCAAGATCGAGCCCCTGCTGTTCAAGGAATGGAGTCAACAGTTCGGCCAGCCGTTCTGCATCCCCAGTCTTAATATAGTGGCTGTTAAGCCAGAGCAGTTTCTCCGGGTTGAAGACCCCAGCCGAACGTCCGACATTGTCCAGGCTGAACTTTTCAATCAGCTCATCCATACTGAAGATCTCTTCGTCACCATAGGACCAACCGAGCCGCACCAGATAGTTGACCATCGCCTCCGGCAGGTAGCCCATTTCCTGATAGGCCATCACCGAAGTTGCGCCGTGCCGTTTTGAGAGCCGCTTTTTATCCGAGCCAAGAATCATCGGCACATGGGCAAATCCTGGCACTTCGTAGCCAAGCGCCTGATAGAGCAGAATCTGCCGTGGGGTGTTGTTGATATGGTCATCGCCGCGAAGGACCAGGTTTATCCCCATTTCGGCATCATCGATTACCACCACCAGATTATAGGTCGGAGTCCCATCGGTACGTTGAATAATCAGGTCGTCCAACTCTTCATGGCGGACACTGATCGCGCCCTTGATCTTATCAACAAAAGTGGTTTCCTCCTGACCTTCCGGTAGACGGAACCGAACGACACAGGGTGCATCAGGCTGATCGCTGCGCTCACGGCAGGTGCCGTCATATTTCGGCTTGCGCCCTTCTTTCATGGCCAGTTCACGCTTCGCGGTCAGCTCTTCTGCAGTGCAATAGCACTTATAGGCCTTTCCCTCAGCGAGCAACTGCTGGACTTTCTCCTTATACATCGGAAAACGCTCCGACTGATAAATCGGGCCTTCGTCGCAGGAGAAACCGAGCCACTCCATGGCATCGAGGATGGCATCGACCGACTCCTGGCTGGAACGCTCGACATCGGTATCTTCGATCCGCAGAACAAAGACACCCGCCTGTTTTTTGGCCAGTAAATAATTGAACAGCGCCGTGCGGGCCCCGCCAATATGCAGGTAACCGGTGGGGCTGGGAGCGAAACGGACACGCAACTGGGACATCGAAAACTCCTTATAATAAATAAGACCGCGAGACACGCGGCCTGGTTATACAGCAAGTGCAAATTTCAGAGCAAACATTTTAACTGATGGTGAGACCAGCGTAGCCGACCACCCGGCTGTTATCGCCGTTGATCTGACCGGAATGGGCATAACAGACCAAGCGACACTGTTTGGCGCCACACTCTTTGGCGGCCTGCAGCACCACCACCGCCGGCAGCACCCCGCACATGCTGATGCGGTTTTCCGTCACCGTGTTAAACAAGCGCTCGGGGTCGAAAGCCGTCATCGCATCGATCGCCAGGTGATCAAGCTGTTGGGTGCGGTCCGCATCAAGAAAATGATTCATATCACTGCTGGCCAGCAGCAGCACCTCTTCCTCAAGGTCCTGCAGGATAGCAGCCACCGCGGAACCAAGCTGCAGACAGTCTGCAAGCGACAGGGAACGCAGAGCAATCGGCACCACCTGCAACCCTGGCTGAAGTTTTTGCAGCAGTGGCAGCATGACTTCAAGGGAATGTTCCTGCAGGTGGGCGCGCTCATCCTGCCGAATCTGCGGAATCTGCTCGCAGAGTTTGCGCCGCAAACCGGTTGCGATTGGTACCGTTCCCAAGGGAGTTTCCCAGGCATCTGCAGCACTGCAGGCGATATCATCGCCTAAGCCGTAATGGTTCGGGCCAAACATCAGTAAGGTCGGTGGAATTTTCGTTTGCGCCAGCAATTTGCCAGCAACCGCCCCCGAGTAGACATAACCGGCGTGCGGGACGATAACCCCAGTGGCTGGCTGTGGGGCCTGCGCGGAATCCAGGAGCGAGGCGAGTTGCCTGGAGAGTTCATTTACATCAGCCGGATAAAAACTCCCAGCAACAGCAGGTTGACGGATCATAACGGCCTCCCCTCTCAGCTGAAAAGGATTTTACAGCCGACAAAAGCCAGCAACACCGCAAAAGCCTTAACCAACTTTTCCTGACTGGTGCGCGATGCCAGTTTAACTCCCAGCCGAGCGCAGATGATGCTCAACGGAGCGACTATTGTTGCTACTACAACATTAACATAGCCGAGGGAAAATTCTGCCTGCTCGGGTTGTTGCAGACCATGTAAAATATAGCCAATAGTGGCAGCAAAAGAGGAACAGACGATTAACGCACTTGAATTACCGACCGCCAGATGGATCGGCAGCTGCAACAGAATCAGCATCAGCGGAACCGCCACCACCCCGCCGCCAATGCCGAAAAATGCTGAGAAAAACCCTCCGACCAGCCCGACGATGAGCAACTGTCGGCTGGGTGGCTGGTCAGGCCGTTCGGGCGGGAGATGAGGATGAAAAAATAGCAGCTTCAGGGCAATAATGATCTGCAGACAACCGAAAAGCGCTTTCAAATAACCGCCTGAAATAACGGCTGCTGCCGACGAGCCGAGCAGGGCACCGAGCACTCCGCCCAGCGCCAGATAGCTGACCATATGCCAATCGACGTTGCCCCGCTTGCGATGCCCCAAGGTGCTGCTGAAGGAGGTTGGAATAATAATCGCCAAGCTGGTGCCGAAGGCGGTATGCACAATCACCGGGTCAGGGAAGCCAGCCAGAGGAAACAGCCAGAGGAACAGCGGCACCAAAATCACTCCGCCGCCAATCCCCAGCAGTCCAGCCAGAAAACCGGCAAAAGCGCCAAAAAACAGGGTCAGCAGAATGATGGGCAGGGTAAGTAAATCCATTGATTCCAGCGCATAAAAAAAGTGCCAGCCTTTTGAGGGCTGGCACTCTGGATAACTGGAGGCCTCGACCAGATTCGAACTGGTGATGGAGCTTTTGCAGAGCTCTGCCTTACCACTTGGCGACGAGGCCGAATATGCCGTTTCGGCGTGGTGCATTGAAGTACCAAATCGTTATAGGAGTGTCAAGGGGAAAATTCCGCCTCCGGATCAATTCGGATAAAAAGCTCCTCATCACTCACACCACTGTCAGTTCGCCAGTGAATAATCGCTCGACTGATGCGATCGTTTTGGTGGATAGAACTGGCTAGCGGCTGCCACTGCCCAAACGGCAACTGTAGACGGGTCCGCGAACCACTAAAGCTGATTTCCGGAGGATCGGTCTGCGGGCCGGACAAATGACTGAACCGGGGCTCGATATCAACCAGTACACTTTTCGGCAAAATCTTTACCACCTGCACCCAGAAACCGACCGCGATCGTCTTATAATTGACTCTTTCAGCATAACCGGAGCTTTCACCAGTGAAAACCGCCCATTCCTCTGTATAAGGGATATCCTTCCCGACCTCAAGCCAACCACCCTCGCCTTCCAGAACGCGCAGCATCTGTTCACTGTGTTTGGTAGAATTTCCAAGTACCCGGCCGGTTGACACTTCACCAGAGAGTTGATTTTTATTGCTGGCACTGAGGCTGCTGGAAGCTCCCTGCGCCAATATGTGGCTGCTCTCGGCCTGCTGCAACCGCACCACCAGCATGGTAAGCTGCCGATCAAGCAACTTAATGAGTTGGGTGGCCGCATTCAATGATTCACCATCAGCGACCAGCAGCAGATGGTTCCCGGCATCGGTGACTTTTTCACCCTCATCGAGAACTTCACGCACTTTTTCGAGTAGCTCACTGCCAGGACGATATTTCAGTTCGATGATCTTGACCTCAGCAAAGACGGTTGCCGGCAGCCAGCCTAGCAGCAAAACTAAACAAATGATTCGCAACATAAGTTACTCCTGCTCATTCCAACTGATGCGGTAGATCGCATCAGCCAGGTCATCGGATAGGTAGAGATCGCCGTCGGGCCCCACGGCGGGAGCAACCGGTCGTCCCCAGGCCTGGGTACCGCTCAACCAACCCGCCAGGAATTCTTTCCCCTGGCCGCTCGGTTGCCCATTGCTGAAAGGAATCCTGACCAATTTATAGCCGGTCGGAACGCTGCGATTCCAGGAGCCGTGGAAAGCCACATAGAGACTGTTGCGGTATTTTTCCGGAGCTGATAGTTGCTCGCCAAAAACCATCCCAAGTGGTGCAGAATGGGACGGCAGGTCAATGGCCGAAGCCACCGTGGTCGGACAATGTTCAGCATTCCCCAGCTCAAAGTCGGCGACCTGCTGACCATAACAAAAGGGCCAGCCGTAATCACCCCCGGCGACCAATCGGTTAATCTCATCCGGCGGCAGGTCATCGCCAAGCTGGTCGCGGCCGTTATCGCTCCCCCACAATTGCTGGCCATCGGGGCTGAAGGTCAAGCCCACCGTGTTTCTCAGCCCACGAGCGAAGATCTCGGTAGCACCATCCTGCGGGTTCACCTTCAGCACAGTCGCGCGCCGGTCGTCAGCTTCCTCGCAAGCATTGCAACGTGAGCCGACCGAAAGATAAAGATAGCCGTCGTTGCCAAGTGCCAGGCTGCGGGTCCAGTGACCGCCGTCATCCGGCAGACCGGTCAAAATCTCCCGAACTTCTTCCACCTGACCATTTTGATCCACGTCCTGCAGTTCCAGCAACCGCGAGGGTTCGGCAACATAGAGACGATCATCTTTCCAGGCCAGTCCGTGCGGTCGGTCGAGATCATAGTGATAAAGTTCCACCTGCTCGGCAAAACCGTCCCGGTCCTGATCCCGCAAGCGGTAGATGGCCCCTAACTTAGGGATACTGACCAATAACGAGCCATCCGGAGTAAATAGCAGCATTCGTCCTGGACCGGGCAGCTTGGCAAACAGCCTCACCGAAATATCGGCAAAAGCTTCAAGTTCTACCGGTTCGGCAAACCGCCCCTGCATATTCTCTGGGGAAACCTGAATCCTCAGCTTCTCGCCAACCTTGGCCCGTTGGACCAACCGTTGCTGAAAATTGGCAAAGGATATTTTATTGTCAGGAGAGACTTGATTCATGCCAACCACCGCGGCCACTGCAGTTAATGCCAAAATGACTGCGGTCATGCGACCACCGGTCAATTTCAAGACGATACCCATACCACAGCAAAGCAGCAGGGTTGGAATCAGATAGTAATAATCGTGGCCTCCAGATAGCGTCCGCAGCAGAAAACCGCTCAGCCAACCGAAGAGTAGAAAAATACAGCCGAGGGATAAAAGAAGTTGCCGTTTCAACATACAAGGCTCCAGGAGAAAGGAACACTTTGAAAAGGATAGCACAGATAATTTTATCGGAGGGAAGCAACCAAACTATCGCAATGGCAATAAAAAACGGCGACCTGACTATGCAGATCGCCGTTAATTTTTATGGAGCGGGAAACGAGATTCGAACTCGCGACGTCAACCTTGGCAAGGTTGCACTCTACCACTGAGTTATTCCCGCTCAATTAAGCTCGCGATAGCGAGCGGATTGTATGTATAGCAAACCGATTTATTGACTGTCAACAAAAGAAATTACAAAAAAAGGGATCAGGCGCTTGGCCTGACCCCTTGAATATTTTGGAGCGGGAAACGAGATTCGAACTCGCGACGTCAACCTTGGCAAGGTTGCACTCTACCACTGAGTTATTCCCGCTCAATTGTGCCCGTCCGTGACGAGCGGATGCATTTATAGCAAAACGGTTCAACGACTGTCAACAGAAAATTTCTCCCCGCCCCCCAATACAAAAATCTATATAAATCAGTCGCTTGCTTATTTGGCAAACACTTTAAAAAACTTGGCGAAATAATCAACTCCGGACCAGATCGTCAGCACAAAGGAGATATAGAAGAAGAAGATGCCGACATTGTGGAAGGATGGATAGAGAAAATCGGCTCCAATCCCGAAAAACCAATAATACCGATAGTGCAGCAGCAGGCCGATTATCGCCACCATCTGAAAGATGGTTTTGTATTTACCCAAGGGGCTGGCATCAATAACGATCCCTTCCGAGGAAGCGATCGACCGCAAACCGGTCACCACCATCTCCCGTGCCAGGATAATAAAAACCGCCCAGGCCGGTGCACGATCGAGCGGAATCAACATGATCAGGGCAGCCATAACGATCAGCTTGTCCGCCAGCGGATCAAGAAACTTACCGAGCACGGTGACAATCTCCCATTTCCGCGCCAGGTAGCCATCAAGCCAATCGGTGATCGCTGCCAAACTAAAAACCAGCGTGGCCCAGAAGCAGGTGGTCTTTGATTCGAACATCAGCAGAATGACAATAATCGGCACCGCCGCAATCCTCGCCAGGGTGAGGATATTCGGTACATTCATCAGTTTCACGTCCTGGGTCATCAGCGGCGGTCCTTTTGGCGGTAGTAATCGATATAGTATTTGACCCGTTTGACGTAATTTTGGGTCTCGGTATATGGTGGAATCCCGCCGTACTTGCGCACGGCACCCGGCCCGGCATTGTAAGCAGCCAGGGCATAATCCAGATTCAGGTTGAAAGAATCAAGCATTTTCCGCAGGTAATAACTTCCCCCATAAATCGACTCTGAGGGTTCAAAGGGATTGCGAACTCCGACATCCCGAGCGGTCTCAGGCATCAGTTGCATCAGCCCCTGTGCCCCTTTGTTGGAGACCACCAGGGGGTTGAAATCGCTTTCAACTTTAATGACTGCCTTGACCAGTTCTGGCTCCAATTTAAATTGCGCGGCAAAATGATTGATCAAAGTTTCTATCTTGTGATTCGCCCCCTCATCCCGATAATAGTCGTAATCTGAGGTGGTTGGGACATTGGTAAAATGAATCCGGCCGTTTTCATCAACATAACGATAAATCGCCCCCTGACTTACCGCTGGGAGCAATAAAAAAAATATGACAAAAAGGCTGGCTGGCCTGAAATGACGACATCTTATGAACATTATGCAACCTTAATCGATATTGGTTCCGATTTCAACCTTCAAGGCTCTGGCTAACTCCTTGACATCAATAATTCTGCAACCGATAATGCCGCTCATGAAATCCCTCCTGCCAGAAGATCTCGGCTTAGGCCGGTCAGGATATATAACATCATGAAGATTACCTCCGATTTCCTGGTTATTGGCACCGGCATTGCCGGCCTTTCCTATGCGCTGAAGGTGGCCGACCGGGGAACCGTCTCGCTGATCACCAAAAGAGATATCGATATTACCGCGACCCAACTTGCCCAGGGTGGGATTGCAGCCGTTTCTTCCAACGAGGACAGTTTCTCTGCCCACGCCGAAGACACCATGGTGGCTGGCTGCTATCTATCGGACCCTGAGGTCGTCGATCTAGTCGTCGAAGCCGGCCCGCAAGCGATTGCCGATCTGATCGATTGGGGGGTAAATTTCAGTAAAAACGCAGCGGACCAGTACGATCTGACCCGCGAAGGTGGTCACAGCCATCGTCGCATCCTCCATGCTAAAGATGCCACCGGCCGGGAGATCGAGCGGGCGCTGGTTGCAGCAGCGCAGCAGCATCCCAACATCAGCCTCTATCAGCACCATATCGCCGTCGATCTGATCACCGAAAGTAAATCACTGCAAAAAACGGTCAAAGATAATCGCTGCCTGGGTGCCTACATCCTGGATATCAAAGGGGATAAGGTTTTGACCTTTGGCGCCCGCTTCACCGTGCTGGCGACGGGCGGTGCCGGTAAGGTTTATCTCTACACCTGCAATCCAGACATTGCTACCGGCGATGGCGTAGCGATCGGCTGGCGGGCGGGCGCTGCGGTGGCCAACATGGAGTTCATGCAGTTCCATCCGACTACCCTTTACCACCCCAACGCCAAATCCTTTTTAATTTCCGAAGCAGTTCGCGGTGAAGGGGCGGTGCTGCGCCGTAGTGACGGCTATGCGTTCATGCCCGATTACCACAAACTGAAAGATCTGGCGCCAAGGGACATTGTCGCCCGGGCCATCGACAGCGAAATGAAGAAATCGGGAGATGACTGTGCTTTTCTCGATATCACCCACAAAGATGCCGACTATATCCGCGATCGATTTCCGACTATTTACCAGACCTGCCTCGAATACGGCATCGACATGACCGTGGAGCCGATTCCGGTGGTGCCGGCCGCACACTATCTTTGCGGTGGCCTGCAAACCGACAAAAACGGCGAAACCTGCATCCAGAACCTGTTCGCCATCGGCGAGGTGGCAAGCACCGGGCTGCACGGGGCCAATCGCTTGGCCAGCAACAGCCTGCTTGAGGGTGTGGTCTTTGCCCAACTGGCCGCTGAAACCTCATTAAAGAAATTGCAAGATCCTCAACCACCCTACCCGGCCATTCCGGTCTGGGACAGCGGCAGTGCCACGAATAGCGATGAAGAGGTTGTGGTTGCCCACAACTGGGATGAAATTCGCCGCAGCATGTGGAATTACGTCGGCATCGTTCGTAGTGACAAACGCTTGAATCGGGCCATGAGCCGCATCCGACTGATCCAGGAAGAGATCATCGAATACTACTGGAACTTCTATATCACCTCCGATTTGATTGAATTACGCAACATCGCCACGGTCGCCGAACTGATTGTCAAAAGTGCGCTGTTGCGGCACGAAAGCCGCGGCCTGCACTACACCATCGACTACCCGGAAAGCGACGAAAACTACCGCAAGGACACTATTATTCCCGGCGCCGGGAACTGAGATCTGCATTCCAATAGGTTTTTCTGTGGATATTGATGACATCAGACTGAAGATCAACCAACTCGATGATGAACTGCTGCGGATGTTCAATGAACGGGCTGCCCTGGCCCTGGAGATCGGCCAGGTTAAAAAGACCCTGGACTTGCCGAACTATGATCCGAAACGGGAAAAATTGATCTT
>CAMYNC010000038.1 GCA_947259685.1 uncultured Desulfuromonadales bacterium
GTTAGAGAACGATTCGGTTGCGCTGGAACGAACCTCTTCCACCTCGATCCCCATCTCGCGGGCCACCAGATTGGCGTTGACCATATTGATCTCCTGATCGGTGCAGTGATTCAGCAATGCCGCCAGGCCGCAGACCGACAACGGCGCGCAGTCGAAGCGGGCCAGCTTGCCGTTGTAGGTGAAGGTAATCTTGTTCGGATTGGGTGGCGCCAGCTGCGAGATGAAGTCACCGATAATCGAGATCAGCTGCATGAACGGCTTCATGTGCTCCATCAGATCGGGGTCAAAGCGGGGAATATTGACCGCATTCGCCAGCGGCCGGCCATCAACATAGTTAACGATCTCCTTGCTGACATCGACGGCAACATTCTTCTGCGCCTCAAAGGTGTTGGCTCCCAGGTGCGGGGTAACCAGCATCTTCGGATGGCCGATCAGCTTTTTCAGCACCTCGCCTTTGGGTGGCTCCTCACTCCAGACGTCGAACGCGGCGCCGCCGCATTTGCCGCTTTCCAGCGCGTCGAGCATCGCCTGCTCATTGATAATGCCGCCGCGGGCGCAGTTGACGATAAACACGCCATCCTGCATGCCGGCAAAATGTTCGGCGGTGAGCAGATCGCGGGTCTCCTCATTGAGCGGGGTGTGCACGGTGATGATGTCGGCAAAGCGGATGACGTCTTCCAGCGGCACCAGCTTAACGCCGAAATCTCCGGCCCGCTTTTCTGAGATATAAGGATCGCAGGCCAGCACCTTGGCTTCAAAGGCCCGGCAGCGCAGGGCGACGCGCCCGCCAACCTTGCCCAGCCCGATAACGCCGATGGTTTTATCTTTCAGCTCATGACCGGTAAAGGGGGCCCGCTGCCAGTCGCCGCCTTTGAGGCTGGCGTTGGCCAACGGCACATTCCGACAGTAGGAAAGCAGAATCGCCATGGTATGTTCGGCCGCCGAGTTGACATTCCCGTAAGGGGCATTAACGACAATAATTCCCCGGCTGCTGGCGGCATCCACATCGACATTGTCGATGCCGACCCCGGCGCGGGCGATAATTTTCAGGTTGTGCGCTTTTTCCAGCAGGGCCTGATCGACCTGAGTCATACTGCGGGTGATGATCGCCTGGTAATCACCAATAACCTGGTGCAGTTCCTCGACCGGCAATCCGACCTTGAAATCAACCTGGATGCGGGGATCATCAAGAATCGGCAATAAGCCGCGCTCGGAAATCTCATCGGTAATCAGAACTTTCATCTACTGGCCTTTCATCCTGTTTTTTTAGCGGTCAGACTCAAAAAAGAGCCGATTTTATGCTCATCCCTGGCCCATGTCAATCGGTATACGCTCCGCTGGGCCAGAGTTATCATCCCCTTCATGGCAGCAAGCGGACCTCGTCAATATAGATGGTCCGCGGCTGGGCCAATTTGGCGACAAACAGTCCCAGGCCGGCAACTCGGCGCAGGTCCATCTGCCGCCCCTTGGGAGCGTTGACCACTTTGTCCAGCGGAACCTCCAGCCGATTCCAGCCCTGCTGCAGGTTGAAGCGAGCACTAAAACGATCGCGATAGGCATTCTGGTGCTTGCGATGATCCTGATCATGAATCCGTAAATGAATCTGCAACGGCTCAGGGTCGGGGTTATATGCCTGCAGCTGTAAAAACTGGTAATTGCTCCAATCTCCCAGGGAATAATACTGGTAAGCCCCGGAATATCGATCGGTATTCAACCTGAGCCGCAGCGCCGCGGTTCCACTGAAGACCGTTGAGCGTTCGATCTTACGCCCGGAATTGCCGCTCCAGCGGCTGGCCTCGAAGGGGGTTTCAAAACCTGACAAAAGAGGGAACTGTTGCGCGGCAATCAGCTCATCGGCAACCACCCGGCCAAAGGGCAGGACACTCCAGAGCAACCAGCCGGCCACGACCGCCTGGCAAAACAGCCGCTGCCAATGGAGTAATTCAAAACGACTCGGAGCAGTAAAAACAACTGCGACCAGACAGCCGAGCAGATCCTTAGCCAAATCTTCCCAACTGGCCTCACGCCCGACCCACAATTGGAGTAATTCGGTCGCCCCGCCGACCACCAGGGCCAGCAGAACAACCGCTGCGAGTTGCCGGAAAAATCCCTGACAGGGTCGCCAGCGCAGATAGAGGTAGCTCCAGAGCCCAAAACAAAACAGATGCCCAAGGTCCCAGCCTATTCGGTACGAACGGGGAGCGTCATAGCCCGGCCCGCCCAGAAACAGCAGCAACAGACAGAGCAACGCCAGGACGAAAAACAAGCGCATTTTGAGCGCATGGCTAACGAGCAACATCAGGCCCCTACCCTGTCAATTTTTTCGACACATGAGATTCAAAGACATAATCTATTTATGGTTTTACATTCCACCCTAGGTAGCAAGATAAATATTCATTTCCGCCCAAAAAACCTAGGTGGCTGTATTTGCGATTGAAAGACACCCTTCAACGCTTAGCAAAAAATACCGCGAACATCTTTATGACGGGAACAGTGTGCGAGGCATAATGCTTGCAAATTTTTTTATTATGTAAGATCATGATGGCAACAGCTTATTTTATTGTCAGGACCGTTTGATTTTACGTGCTGCAAGTGGGGGACGGGGGCTTGAACTTCCAGACTAAAAGGAGCTAAAAATGGAAAGTCGGCAAAGTTATCAAATTCAGCGCAACGACCCACGCTTCAAAGCCATGCATCGCGCTCTGGTGATGGTCAGTCAAGGCCCGGAAGCTCTCCCTTTTCACATTATCGACATCAGTAAAAGCGGCCTTTCCTTCCGCTACCTGGGGAAGAAAATTAGTAAAACCGACATCGCATCAATCATGGCAGCATCTGTTTTGAGATGTTGAATGACGCTCAGCGGCGCAAACTGGAACGCTTCATTGAACATTTTACCAATGCCAATAACAACTAACGACAGCTGACTTTATTATATAGCTCTGATAACCACCCGCCCTAGCCTAAGTCCGCGGGTGGTTTTATTTTCTGCCAGCAATCATGCTCGGTCGCCCCCCATTGCAAAAACTTGCAAGGCATTGAATTAATCTAGTTAATCTCCCTACGCAAAAACAGGCCAGGCCAAATCAGCCCGATTTCCCGCAACCGGGAGAACCGTAAAGATGTTGGCAATTGACCTGTTTTCAGCAACACCTAGAGGAAAAGTTCACCTCTTGAACCGACTTCTTTTGTTTGACAGCAGCTACAACCTATTGTAGACAATGTTAATGTATTCTTAGTCGATAGCTTCTCGCACCAGCCAGGTCACGCATCGCTCTACTGAGCTTTTCGCCTGGAGAACCTCCCGGGAGTATTGATGAAACATCCTCTGCTTGTAAAGTTTCTGACCGGTCGTCAGGAAGAGGTCAATCTTCTGCGCCCTTTTCATCCCCGCGACAAGCAGCTGCAGGTTGAGCTGCTACGCTGCCAGGAAACCGTCAGCATCCCCCTGGATGAGCTCTGTTACATCATGGTTCTCGATAAAAGCAGTTGGCAGCTGCCTATCAAAGCAAACGAACTTGTCGAGCATATTGAGACCACCACTGGTGAAACCTTCGAACTGCGAGTTCCTGCCAACCAGAACTATAAGAGCGGTTTTTACGCTTTTCCGGTCAACCAGGACGCCTCCTACCGAAACATCTTCTTTACCCTGGTGGGCATCAGGCAGCGCCGGGAAGAACGCCTGTTAAGCGAAATCCTCGAAGAAAAAGGCTGGTTGGAAGGCAATCAGATCGACGCAGTCCTGAGCGAGCAGGAACAGTTACGCAATCGAAAAGTTGGCGAAATCATTGTTGAAAATACTGATTTGCCGGCGGAGGAGATTGACGCTCTGGCCCATCAGGCCGAGTCGGTGCCTGCGACTCAGAAGGTTCGTATCGGCGATCTGTTAATTCAATCGGGGCTGGTCACCCGGGAGCAGGTTGAAAGCGCCTTAGAGACCCAGACCGAAGGGAAGAAAAAACGGGTCGGCGAACTGTTGATCGAAAAAGGCCTGATCACCGAAGAGCAGCTACTGATTGCCCTGTCGGCAAAATTCCGCATGCCGTTAGTTAACCTCACGGAAATCACCCCCAGCAGTGAAGCGCTTACGGCCCTGACCAGAAACATGGTCGTACAGCTCAAAGTTATGCCGCTGAGCATCGACAACCGCCGCCTGACGGTGGCCACCTCCGACCCGACCGACCCAAACATTGGCGACAATCTGCGGTTTTTCACCAATCTAGCGATCGATTTTGTCGCTGCCCCGGCCGAAGCTATCCGCACGGCGATTGAAGAACATTACGGCGAGACGGGTAACGACGAGCACATTGCGGATATTATCGGCGAGCTCTCCGGAGAAAAAATCGACGTCGAAGAGGACACCGAGGATCTGCTTGATTCTTCAGTCAGCGAAACCGACTCGCAGATCATTACCCTGGTTAACCGGATTCTGCTCGACGGCTTTCGCAAAGGGGCCTCAGACATCCATTTCGAGCCGGGGCTGGGGAATCAGCCATTGCAGATCCGCTATCGGGTCGACGGGGTCTGTACCGTCGCCCATCAGGTTTCGGCAAACTACAAAAAGGCCCTGACCTCCCGCATCAAGATCATCGCCAAACTCGACATCGCCGAACGCCGTAAACCGCAGAGCGGTAAAATTGTCATGCGCTCGGACCGGCGCAAGATCGAATTTCGGGTTGAAACCACCCCGACCACCGGCGGCCAGGAAGATGCAGTGCTGCGCATCCTGTCTTCTTCCCAGCCGCTGAAAATCAACGAAATGGGCCTCACCGACCGACACCAGGAGGTTTTCCGGGACATGCTCGAAAAACCTTACGGGATCATCCTTTGCGCAGGACCAACCGGCTCGGGAAAAACCACTACCCTGCATTCCGCGCTGGGGCACATCAATAAACCGGACCGGAAAATCTGGACCGCGGAGGATCCGGTCGAGATTACCCAACCCGGCCTGCGCCAGGTCCAGATCAACCCGAAAATCGGCTTCACCTTTGATCAGGCCCTACGTTCATTTTTGCGCTCCGACCCGGATGTCATCATGATCGGCGAAATGCGCGACAAGGAAACAGCCAAAATCGCCATCGAAGCATCATTGACCGGACACTTGGTATTCAGTACCCTACACACCAACAGTGCGCCGGAAACGATCGTCCGGCTGGTCGAAATGGGGATGGATCCTTACAACTTTGCCAATGCCCTGCTCGGCATCGTCTCCCAGCGGCTGGCCCGCTGTTTATGCAACCACTGCCGTCAGCCCTATCAGCCGACGACCGAGGAGTTGGAGCAACTGATCCATCATTATGGCGAGGAACGCTACCAGTTGCATGAGCTCCCCCAGAACCCCCAGAACCTTGAACTCTACCGCCAGCAGGGTTGCGAGCACTGCCATCAGACCGGCTACCGTGGCAGAATCGCGATTCACGAACTGCTGCAGACCTCGGAACAGATCCGCCGGGCGATCAAGGAGAATATGCTGCTGGAGGAACTTCGCGACCTGGCGATCGGCAACGGCATGCGCACGCTGATGATGGATGGTATCGGCAAGGTCTTTTCCGGTCAAACCGACCTGGAGCAGGTTTTGCGCGTCTGCATGTAGCCGCTGTACCGAATTCAGGAAATATCTTCAGCTTTTAGCGACCGATTGTCCTCACGACAATCGGCTGCTTGAATGGATAGCAAGTCATGGCTAACTCAGCTCCCCGCCACCCCGCCAGGCAGAACCTGCATCTGAAGGTTCTGCTGCCGATGAGCATCGGCCTATTGATTTTTCTCGGCCTCTACGCCCTCTCCACCTCCTGGTACCTGAACCGGGAAATCTATCGCGACCTGAATAATAAGATCAACGATATCGATAAACGTTTTCACGACCTGCTCAACCATCGCGCCGAGCTGATGGAAGTTCAGTTGCGCCAGTTGTCAGACAACCCGCAGCTGCAAAATTTGATGCTTAACCGTGATCGCAGCGGCCTACTGCAGGCCTCGGAACCAACTTATAAATGGCTACTCGAAGAGATGCAGATCTCGCATATCTACTTTCACAATCCCGACAAAACAGTCTTCTTGCGGGTCCACAATCCACCGCGCTACGGCGACCGAATCAGCCGTCACACCCTACAGCAGGCAGCCCAGACCGGCTTCCCGACCCATGGTATTGAGCTTGGCCCCTTGGGAACCTTTACTCTGCGCACCGTTGTCCCCTGGCGACAAAAAGGAAAATTAATCGGCTACCTGGAGCTGGGACAGGAGATTGAACTGCTGATCAACAGCTTCTTCGAACAGCAGAAAACCGAACTGTTCCTGACCATCAATAAACAGCATCTGGTCCGCGACCAGTGGGAGACCGGGGTGCGAATTCTTGGCAAAGCGGCGGACTGGAACCAGTTCACCAACAAGGTTGTCGTGCAGATGTCGAACCCTGAGATGCTGCCTGCGCTGCGCGAAACCCTGGAGCGCGATGATATTCACCCCGCCCACACCATAAAAATTGAATATAACGGTCATCAATATCAGGGTTTGAGCCTGCCGTTGCCAGACACCACCCGGCGCGACATCGGAGAGTTCCTGGTGCTCCACGATGTGACCGACGAACTGAATGATTACAATAACGCGGTCAAGTTCTTTATCGTCCTCTGTCTGATTCTTGGTGGCGGCTTTCTGTTTTTCACCTCGCTGGTGCTGGGGAAAACCGAAACTCAGCTCGACAGCATCCAGAAGAAGCTGCTGGACGAAATGCAGAAGGTGCAGGAGACCAATTCGCAGCTTGAGGTGGAAATCGAAGAGCGGAAGTCTGCAGAAACCGCCCTCAACCGAGCACATGATGAACTGGAGGCCAGAGTTCAGGAACGTACTGAACAGCTCTGGCTGTCCCTGGAGCAGACCCGCCAGGCGCGTAAGCAGCTCACCGGCGTGGTCACCTCGGTGGCCGACGGACTGATCGTAACCGATCTGGAGGGGACCCTGCAATTGATCAACACCAGTGCTGAAGAACTGTTTGGCTGTCAGGCGGATCAATGCACCGGGGAACCGCTTAAAACCATTATCCAAGATCCCGCACTGTTAAAACGGATGGAAGACGCCCTGGCCCTTCAGCAGGCCGATTTTCGGATCGAATTCAGCCAGATGAGCCAGGACTTACAGAAACCGATCTTTTTACAGGCACGCACCTCGGTTATCAGCGGTAAACAGGGAGAATTGGCCGGGATGATCTTCTTGATTCAGGACATTTCTCACGAACGGGAGATGGAGCGAATGAAGAGTGAATTCATCAGTACTGCAGTGCATGAGCTGAGCACCCCCCTGACAGCGATCATGGGCTACTCCGAACTGCTCTTATCCGGACAGGAATTCCAACCGGAAGACAATCAGGACTTTCTAACTATCATTAATGAGAAAGCTGACTTCCTCTCCGGCCTGGTCGGAGAGATGCTCGATATCAGCAGGATTGAATCGGGGAAACCCCTGGAGTTGAGAAAAAAGGAATATACTGCGGAAGAGCTGTTCGAGCGCCCGGCGCATCATTTCAAACACTTTTCTGAGCATCATGACTTCAGCGTATCGCTCGACTCGCCAATGCAGAAACTGTCATGCGACAAAGAGAAAATCTGGCAGGTGATGGAGAACCTCTGCAGCAATGCCGTAAAGTATTCGCCTGATGGTGGGAAAGTGACCGTCAGCGGCGGCCCCTTTGAAAACGGCTACCAGGTCAGCGTCTCCGATCAGGGAATAGGCCTGACGGAAGAGCAGATCAGTCGGGTGTTTGATAAATTTTACCGGTGCAACCAGTCGGACACCTCGGTCGGCGGCACCGGCTTGGGCATGACCATCGTCAAAAGCATTATCGATGCCCATGACGGCCAGGTCTGGCTGGAAAGCGAACTGGGTCAGGGCACCCGCGTAAATTTCTTGCTGCCTTGTGCCTGAGATGGGATCGACTCTGAATCTGCTCTTCCCAGCTTAAACGGCCTGGATTTTAATGCACAGGCAATCCGCCTCGGCATAAATCCGTTCCACGCCGTCCCAGAGCTTCCCTCTCACTAACACCTTGCGGCCCTCTATCGAGACGATTTCCGTCTCGACCTGAACGACCTGCAACAGTGGCAGCAGGTTGCGAAAGTCGACACTCAGGTTAGCGACAACAATCGCATGACCGGCAGCCCAGGCGGCCAGGCCTAACACCTCATCCAGCACCGCCGCCATGCTGCCGCCATGAGCATGGCCCGGTGGTCCCTCGGTTTCCGGGCCGAACCAGATGCGCGCCACCAGCGACTGGTCCGATTTGCGGAAATAGCGGGTACGAAATCTTTGTCCGTCCGGATCTCCAGAAACAAAGCGGAGCGAACTACCGACCAGTGAAGGAGCGTCGAAAGCCTCCCAATTAGCTTTCCCTTCAATCTCTGGGGCAGTAACTTTTCCCTCTACCATTTTTCACCTCCGGATAAAAACAGCCGGATGCATTGCATCCGGCTGTTTTAAATTACGCTATTCGCAGCAAACCTGTCGAGCTTTTAAAACAACTGGCTAGGCCTGCTCAGCCCCCATAGAAATCATCAAACCAAGGCTGTTTTGCTATTGTGCGCGGACCCGGCGAAACTAAACGAGCCCGGGCCAGAGCTGACTTTAATAGCCATTCCGTCGATTTCCTTTACAGCGTTTCCTTTTGAATTCATTCATAAAAACCAGGAGCCGAGCGCTTTCGACACTCGGCTCCTGATGGTTAACAGCCAACAGTATAGGGGTTTATTCAACCATTACTTTTTTCGAACTGCTGCATAAAATTCGCCAGGGTTTCGATCCCGGCCATCGGCATCGGGTTGTAGATCGAAGCGCGAATACCGCCAACGTTGCGATGCCCCTTTAATGCATACAAACCGGTTGCGCCAGCTTCTTTAAGAAATTTGGCCTCCAACTCTTCACTCGCCAGGTTGAAGCTGACATTCATGATGGAGCGGTGCTCCTTATGAGCAACCCCGCGATAAAAATCGGAAGCATCGATCACCTGATAGAGGCGCGCCGCCTTCTCTTGGTTGCGCTGTTCGATCGCAGCCACCCCGCCCTGCTCTTTTAGCCACTCCAGGACCAGCTTGGTGGTATAAACGGCAAAAGTGTTGGTGGTATTGGTCAGCGAATTGTCGGCGGCAGCCTGGGTGTAGTTGAGCAGTACCGGGGTTTGCTCGCTGGCCAGTTCAAGCAGGTCCTCGCGGATGATTACCATCGCCATCCCGGAAGGACCGAGGTTCTTCTGCATGCCAGCATAAATGACACCAAACTTGGAATAATCGATTTTCCGCGATAGGATTTCCGAGGTCATGTCGGCAACCAGCGGTACTTCTCCGGTCTCTGGAAACTGATTCCAGCGGGTGCCGTAGATGGTGTTGTTGCCGGTGATGTGCACATAAGCAACATCATCGCGGAAAATTGCCGGATCGTACTCGGGGATTCGGTCGTAGTTGGTCTCGCCGCTGCTGGCGGCGATTTCAACATTGCAGAAATTCTTCGCATCCTTGGCCGCCAACTTGGCGAAGTTGCCGGTTTCAAAGTAGAGGCACTTTTTTCCCGGCTTACGACCGGCCAGGTTCAGCGGCAAAGCGGAAAACTGCATGCGGGCGCCACCATGAATAAACAGAATCCGGTAGTTCTCCGGCAGGCCGGTCAGCTCGCGGAACAGCGCCTGGGCCTCTTCGAGGATGGCGACAAACTCTTTGGCCCGGTGGCTGATTTCGATCACCGAAACCCCCATCCCCTGATAGTCGAGCCACTCCTGCTGTATTTTCTGCATCACTGGCTCCGGAAGCATCGCCGGGCCGGCACCGAAATTGTAAACCTTAGTTGTCATGTCCTAGCTCCTTGTTATCGAATTGAATATATGCACAGATCTTAAAATGGCATGAAATTAAAGGGTCCGAGCGCTGATCACACCATCAATCGCTTCCAGTGCAGTCACCAGATCGTCCTGCGGTTCGCGCTCGATATCGATCAGGTTATAGGCAATATCACCGCGACTTTTATTAATCATGTCAGCAACGTTGTGATTGCGGTCGGCCAGCACCGAAAGAATCTGTCCGAGCATTTTCGGAACATTTTTATTGATGATTGCCAGCCGACAGACACCGCTGCGCTCTAGCGAGGTGGTGGGAAAATTGACCGAATTGTTGATATTGCCATTTTCCAGAAAATTGATCAGCTGATCAGCAATCATGATCGCGCAGTTCTCTTCCGCTTCAGCGGTGCTGGCGCCTAAGTGCGGCATCAAGACCACATCCTCCCGGCCGAGCAGTTCCGGCATCGGGAAATCACTGATATAGCTGCGTAGCGGGCCGGAATCGAGCGCCGTGACAATCGCAGCGGTCTCAACCAGTTTTTCCCGGGAGAAATTCAATAAAACCGCCCCGGGCTTGAAACTTTGCGCCAGCTCTTTATTGATCAGGTTGCGGGTCGCTTCCAAAACCGGCAGGTGCAGGGAAACGTAATCTGATCGGGAGAGCAGTGTCTGCATGTTCTCGACCCGTTCCACCTCCCGTGATAACCGCCAGGCCGCGTCAACCGAAAGTGCCGGATCGAGGCCCAGAACTTTCATCCCCAGCATCAAGCCGGTTTCCGCTACCAGCGAACCGATCGCCCCCAGACCAACCACACCGAGGGTCTTGCCGGCCAGTTCGGTGCCGCCAAACTGCTTCTTGCCATTCTCGACCAACTTATGCAGCTCTTGCTCATCAAGCCCGTCACCTTGCTGTTTCAGATAATTGATGCCACCGAGCATGTCTCGCCCGGAGAGCAACAATCCGGCCACTACCAGCTCTTTCACCGCGTTGGCATTGGCTCCAGGGGCGTTAAAAACCACTATGCCGCGCTCGGTACAATCAGCCACCGGGATATTGTTGACCCCGGCTCCAGCCCGGCCGATGGCGGTGACCGTCGGACCGATTAACTCGGGGGTCAACTGGTGGCTGCGCAGCATAATGGCATCGGGATGACCGATCTCCGAAGCCACTTCATATTTATCCCGGGAAAACTTATCCAGGCCTTTCACGGAAATCTTGTTGTAGGTCAGAATTTTGTACATGGTGGCCTCCAGAGGGCAGCAAAAAAACAGACAAACACAACCTGCGATAGATCACAACAGCTCTTGTTTCCGGGAACGACCCAACAAGGTCATTTAATAACCTTCAACCGTCCCTTGCCAGCCCCCCCGGAAGGTGGCTGCGGCGTCTCAGGTGGATCGCCCTGGGGCACCGGCTCAGGCTCCCCGCCGATCTGCGGCAGGTTCCCCTCTGCGAGCATCGTGCTGACTGCAGTCGCAACCGCCAAGCATTGCTTCATGCAAACCTTGTAGGCCGGGCACTGGCTGCAGTCGGCCTCGCCCCCGGCGGCGCGCAGGGCATGCACCACCAGTTCGACACTTTCGATTTGCGATAGAGGGACAAAATACATAGGATCTCCTTGCAGACAATTCTCAGCCGGCCAATTCACGACCGGCGACTTCGACAAAGCCACGCAGCTTGGTCATCAGCTCCTGAAACTCAGCCGGGCGCAAGGATTGTGGACCATCACTGGCAGCCTCTTCAGGACAGGGATGGACCTCGACCAGCAGGCCATCGGCTCCCGCGGCAGCGGCGGCATAACACATCGGCGCCACCAGATGGGCGTGACCAGTGGCGTGGGAAGGATCGATCATCACCGGCAGATGGGTCTGCTGCTTAAGGACCGGAACGGCGGAAATATCCAGCGTGTTGCGCGTGGCAGTTTCAAAGGTGCGGATACCGCGCTCGCAAAGGATCACCCGCCGGTTGCCTTCGGAAAGAATATATTCGGCGCTCATCAGAAATTCCTGAATAGTGGTCGCCATCCCGCGCTTAAGCAGAATCGGCTTATCGAGCTGACCGAGCATCTTCAGCAGGGCAAAATTCTGGGTGTTGCGCGCACCGACCTGCATCACATCGGCATACTTGGCGACCAGCTCAACATCCCTTGGGTTGACCACCTCGGTGACAATCGGCAACCCGGTGCGCTCGCGCGCCTCGGCCAGCAACTTCAGCCCGTCCTCTTCCATCCCCTGGAAGGAATAGGGGCTGGTCCGTGGCTTAAAGGCACCGCCGCGCAGCAGCCGAGCACCGGCCTTTTTGACTTCTACAGCCGTCTCGCAGATCTGCTCCCGGCTTTCCACCGCGCAGGGCCCAGCCACCACCACAAACTCTTTGCCGCCGATATTCAATCCCGGCACGATTTCCACCTGGCTCGGCTGTGGCTGCACCTCAAGGCTGGCCAGTTTATAAGGCATCAGAATCGGCACCACCCGCTCAACGCCCGGCATCGACTCGATCTTCTGCAATTTCTCTTTGCCGCGCTCATCGCCGACGGCGCCAACGACATTGCGGGTTTCGCCGTGAATAACATGCGGTTGGTAGCCGAGTTCGACAATCTTTTTCTCCACCTCGGCCAGAGCTTCCTGGGAAGCCCCTTTCTGCATAACAATGATCATTCTGCTGCTCCTTTGCCGTCGCGGTGCGACGCGAAAAGGCAAAAGGCCGCCCGGTGCTCCCGGCGGCCTCAATTTTCAAGTCGTACCAAAAAAAGAAAAACCATGAGAGAACCTTTGTGCCGTTCTGCCATGGTTTGAGTGTCCGAAGCCCTTATTCCTTACAGACCCGCTCCCCTGGCAGACGACCGAAAAAAGCCGCTAAACCAAAAGAAAAAGCTGTTAAAGAAAGTAAATAAGGTCATTTGGATCCACCTGATTAAAGTTGCCAGATTTTAAACGGGAAGAGAACCACAATGCAAGGACTTTCTCAGGGTCATCGCCCCATCACGATTCGCTACCCTGCCCCACAAGCTACCAACTTTCAACGCCTGGCAGGCGAGCCAAGAGGCTAATCGCCTGAAAAATCGCCCAATACCTAATCGAGCGGCCATAACCCACCAACTATTTGCGCCCGTCGCAGAATTTATCGGCCATTTTTTCTTGACAGTGACGGGCCCATTCGTTATAAACGGGTCTCGTTTCGCCCAGATAGCTCAGTCGGTAGAGCAGAGGACTGAAAATCCTCGTGTCGGCAGTTCGATTCTGTCTCTGTCAAAGGGTTACAGCTCACGCTGTAACCCTTTTTCTTTTTTGTGCTAAGTAACTTGAAGTAGATTTTTCAGATAAAGAAAGGGCCCGCTTATCAACCGCTGACACTTTTTGAGATCAAAGATCCATGTATCGAGCTTATGTCGATATACTTTCTGGGGTCACAGAGATGAAAAATCTAAAGGACTGAACCACTATGCACGGCATAAGGACATAGGTTCCTATCGGGACTGAAAGTTTTGAGGAGTTTGGCAAAACAGCGAAGGAGGGGCCCTGCTAGGCGCCCCTCCCGCTACCAACAATCAAACATATTGTCGATTACTTGGCTTGTTCCGCCATGTATTCAACCGCAGCACGAACCTCTGCATCCGACAGTGAAGAATTTCCACCCTTGGCAGGCATCTTGCCTTTACCGTTGATGGCATTGGTGGTCATCTGATCGACACCACTGGCGACCAGCGATTTCCAAGCGGCTTTATCGCCGGTTTTCGGTGCGCCGGCGATACCCAGTTTGTGGCAACTGATGCAGGCTTTAGTGTAAACCGCCTGACCATCTGCGAGTGCATCTTTGCCCTGCTGGACAACGGCCGCCGCCTGCTGTCCAACCTGAGCGACCTGCTCCTGGCCCTCTTTCATCAGCTGATCAGCGGTTTCCTTGGTTTGTGCAGCAACCTTCTCAGCCGGCGGTACAGCCGGTGATTTTTCGGCCGGAACCGCTGCCGGCGCGCTGCCCTGCGTGGGTGCTGCCGCCTCTTCCTGACTACAGCCGAATAGGGCCAGCGACATTAACAATACCGACAGAATTACTAGTTTTTCCATGGTTTCCTCCTTTAATGAGTAGCGAATTTGTGAAGGGTATAGCATAGCAGAGGATCGCATGTCGACAATCCTCTGCGCGAAATTCATTCGATTTCGATGCGGTAAAACATATCGACCCCACTCTCGAGGCCGATATTTGATTCAACCTCTAAAGCGGGGGTAAGTTTATACCTCAACCGCACTTCATTGCTCTGGGTAAACAGCGAGTAGCCAAGGCTGATGTAAAGATCGGGTGTTAAAAATTTTCCAGTGGTAATCACCGAAGAGGCAACATTGCCATCACCAGCACTGATATCGAGCACATCCAACCCCAGCCCCTGCTTCAATTTTTCTTGCACCATCACCGATTCCCCTTGGGACAACAAGGCCCCAGCGGCACTCATCAACAGTCCGGCCTGGCTGCTGTCAGCACCAAGCGGCCGGCCGAGGACGATATAAGAAAGAATGTCGGTTTCCGGCATAGCTGGCTGAGAATACAGCTCTGCCCGCGGCAATTGCGGGGTCCCGCTGACCTTAACCCCAGCCTGCACCTCGCCGATCTTGCGCAGGGCAAGAATATCCAGGTTCGGCTGATCAATGGGCCCTCCGGTAAAGAAAAGCTGGCCGCGTTCGATATCGAGGTTGACTCCATAACTTGCAAAGCTCCCCTTCTCCACCTGAATCTTGCCAACCGCGACCAACTCTTGCTGTGCGGTCGACTGCAGTCTCAGCTTGCCGGCCAACTTTGCATCGAGACCGGCAGTATTCAGTAGGACCCGTTCGCCCAATTGCAGCTGCAGGTCAATATCGTGCTGCAAGCGAAACTTACGTTTTGCCGGCTCCTGCGCATCGAGAATCACCAGATCGGGGCTGCTGTTCGGTTGAGAGGATTTCTGCTTGCCACGGATCAGTAGTTCAGGGATCGCTAAACTCCCTCGCACCCGCAGGCTTTCGAGGTCACCATCGAGCTGCAGATCGGGGGCGATTTGTAATTGCAGCTCGGCCAGATTGATCAGTTGAAATTCTTCCCCCTTCAGCTGCAGCTGGTAGCGGCCAGGCTGCCAGCGATTGAGCTTCAAGCTGCCATTGCCCTCCAGGCTGCCGTCGCCGGAATAGAGTTGTAGCCGCTCAATAGCCAGCTGCTGCTCATCGAAAGTTCCGAGCAATTCAATATTCTTCAGCTCAATTCCAGCGTTCGGCAAAAATGCGCCAGCACCGAACAGATGCAACCGCCCGGTGAGTTCCGGCTGTTGCCAGTCACCTTCAAGCTGCATAGCGAGATTGAGCTGGCCACGGCTCTCCTGAACGGCTCCGGGAAAGATCACCGAAAGTAGGCCCAGCTCCTGCAAATTAGCGGTCAATTCCGCCTGCAATGGTCCCGGCAGCGGCTCCACCGGAAGTTCGCTGGCCAGCGGCAACTGCAGCCGCCCTACAACCTCGCCCTGTTCGCTCAACTCCACAAGAAACTCTCCTGCGAGCTGATCCTCCTGCCAGCGCCAGGAAAAACGGGCTGCACTGAGGTCGGCGTTGACCGTCCCGGCATCCTCTAACCAGGAAATCTGCCCCTGTTCAACGCTTGCCTGCCCGCCCAGGGTAAAACGGCGCTCGGGAGACCAGTCCCCAGATGCCTGCAGGCCGAGTTGGCCAACCAGACTAAGGGTCGCTGGCAACCAGGGTTGCAGGCGCTGCAGGGAAATTTGTTGAGCCTTGAGTTCAAACTGACCCTGCCGCGGCAGACCGGTCTGCAGCGCCTGGGGCGAATTCAGCTCGGCCTGCAAACGACCACCATCGACAAGCTCCAGCAGCAAAGAACTATTCAGCCCTTGCGCATCCCAAGCCGCCGTCAACTGGCTGTCGGCCAGCTTCAAGTTGAGATTCGCTTGCTGCAACTCGCCTTGCAAAGCCAGCGCGGCCTGCAGCCGCGACTGGTCAGGTCCGGCCAATTGCAGGCTGAAGTTGCCGCTGCTCTGCCCGGACAGCTTATCAACCGGCAACCAACGCCCCAAAGGTTGTAAAGGCAGCCGTTCCCACTCTAAGCTGCCCTGCCCTTGCCAGCTGGGCAGCTTGAACCGTGCTGCCCCCTGCACCCTTGCCTGTTCGCTGCTGCTAAGTTGCAAACTCGCGAGATGGAGCTCCTCGGCCGAAATTTCCAGCGGCACTGGGCCCACCAACTGCCAACTGCCGAATTCTGGATTCTCCCCCTGCAGCTGGGTCAGTCGCCCTTGCCAGCGATCACCTTGCCAGCCGCCATGCAGAATCAGCTTGGCCTGCCCCGGCGGCTGCCGAAGTTGCAGGGACAGCTGATGTTCCGTCAGATTGCCCTGCAATTCCAGCTGCAGCTTCTCGACCCGCAAGTGCCGGTAGCCGAGTTGCTCTCCCTGCCCGGACAGCTCCGCAGCCAGCTGCTGGTTTTCCCAACGCAGCCAGCCGCTGCTGCTAAAACTACCACGCAGATCGGGGCGCAACTTTTCCAACTGGGCAATCTGTAACTGCAGCTCAAGCCGCTCCTCAAGATCTCCTGCGCCGTGCAGACTGATGCCATCCCCCTGCAAATCCAACCGCTCCAGCAATAATTTATTTTCCGCAAATTGCAGGTCGATCTCGCCCAACAAGGGTAGTTGGTAAAATGATGAATCGCGCAACAACAGCTGCAGCTGTCCCGCCGGTGATCGGCTGCCGCCGCCAGCCAGTGTACCGTTTAGATCAAGGCTCAGCACCGCAGGCAGATCAGGTTCAAGCTGCGCCAACTGCAGCCGCTCAGCCTGCAGTTCGGCCTGCAATTGCCAGCCGTCATGCCAGTCAGCACTCAACAGCCCGGCAAGTTTTCCTCCGAGCCAGGCCCCTTGCAGGTCGGTCAGTTGCAAAGCCTGCCGGTCGCCGCTGAAGTTGCCGCTCAGCTCAGCCTGAACCTCAGCGCTGCCACTGCTGGCCAGGTTGAACGCTCCGGAATACTGCTGCGGCTGGCCGCTGAACTGCAGCGCACCTGACAGCTGGAACGACTTTTTAGCTTCCGCCTGCAAGTCAAGCTGCTGAACCCTCAGTTGGCCGTTTAGCTGCGGCGACTCACGACTGAAATCCAACCGCCCCTGGCCGACCACTGAGCCAGCCCGGCCCGCCTGCGTTAGCTGCAACTGGGAAATATCGAGCTGCGATTCTCCGAGTGCCAGCGTGCTGCTGAGCAGATAGGCACCGCCCTGCCCGGCCTGCAGTTGCAGGGAGCTTTCTCCCTGCAGCAGAGAATCGCGACCTGCGGCCAGGTCAGTCTGAATCGCCAGAGCCTGCCACGCCTCATCAGCACCCTGATTGTGTAACTGAAGATCGATCTGCAGCTGCGGTTCTCTGAAGCCGAGGTGCAGGTCGCCCTGGGCGACGAAAGCCTCCCTGAGTTGAAGTTGGATCTGTTTGGCGGTGAGGGTTGCATTGTGCCAGCGCAGGGCAGCCCTGAAACTTTTAAGTTGCTGCGGATCAGTTTGCCCCTGCTGCCAGCGAAGTTGGGTCAACTGCAGACTGATGATATCGATTTCCAGCCAACTAGCTGCGGCCGGTAGCTGAGGCCAGCGAAGATGCAGCGGTTCGGAGTCAGAGCTGGCAGCGGGCAATTCCAATTGAATGTCGTGAAGCTTGAGCAGCTCGAACTCAACCCGCAGGGGGAAGAGTGAGGTCAGCCGGCTGCGACTTTCCAGCTGCTCGACCCTGACCAGCTGCTGGTCCAGCTGCACGCGAACCGCTTGCAGCTGGAGGTCGCCGATCAGGCTCCCCGCTAAATGCTCAACAGTAATCTGGCCGGCGGATTTTTCCGACAGCTCGGTCATTAGCCAGCGTGCTCCGCTGTGGGTCAGCAATAACCAACTGATTATACTGAGCAGCACCAGCAACAGCCCGGCCGTTGCCAGAGCGCTGATTTTCAGAGCTTTTACCATCCGAACCCCACGCTGAAATGAAAGCGGTATTTGGTTGGGTTGGCACCGATCCTGCGCGCCAGATCGACCCGAATCGGACCGATGGTGGTATAGCGTCGCACCCCGATACCGGCAGCCTGCTCCAGCTCATAATCAGCAAAATCATCGAAAGCATTGCCGATATCATAAAAAATCGCCGCTCCCCAGTTTTCATTGAGATGTTTTTCCAACTCGATATTCGCCACCAACAAATGTTTGCCGCCGATCACCTGGCCGTCGGCATCTTTTGGCCCTAGCGATTGATAGCGATAGCCGCGCACGCTGCGATCGCCCCCAGCAAAGAAACGCAAGGACACAGGGACATCCTTCAAAGGATCTGAATGCAAGGTGGTTGCTCCCCGCAAACGCAGGAACAAGGCAAAATTCCGCGGCAGCGGCTGGAGACGGGTCAAGCTGCCGGAAAACTGCAGCAAACTGGTATCGGAGAGCAGGGCATCGCTGCTGCCAAGCATCTCGAGTTGGAGCTGTGAGATATCTTTTGGATTGTGCAAATTATCGATCTTGCGCCAGACCAGTCGCACCCCGGGCATCAACATCCGCGCTCGGTCTTTCTCACCGGCAATATTCGAATACTCCTGAGACAGACGAAGAAAGGCGGAACCGGTCAAATGGTCACCGAGGACCTCCTGACGTTCAATCTCACTGAACAGGCTGCTGCGGGTAAAGGTCTCGATATCCTCACGGTCATAACCGACCCGCAGCAGGGTTTGGCTGTTTAGTTCTTCGAGGTCAGGAATGATGTAAGTGGTCACCAGCGTTTGGCGTTTTTGCGCCAGCAGCAGGGTGCCCTGCAGCTCATGCCCACGGTCGAGCAGGTTGAGGTCGCGGTAGCGTAGCTGAATGCGTGCGCCGGTGTCGGTTCCGAAACCGATTCCGGGCCGCAGTTGATGTCGCGGGGCCGGCTGTAACTCAATCTCGATGGGCACTTGAAGATCCTCGGCCAGATCCCGACGGGGCCTGATGACGACCGCCCGGAACAGATCTGAGTCGAGGAGGCTGGATTGGGTTTTGCCAAGCTTGGTTTGCGAAAAAACCTCCCCCGGTTGAAAACTGATGTAGCGTTGAATGAATTTATCGGAATAACTCCCCTGGCCGTTGATGCGACTGGGGCCGAATTGATAACGCGGACCGGTTGCCAGGGTCAGCTCAATCTCAGCACGTTGCTCGCCCCGGTGGACCAAAAGCTGATGCTGGCTGAAATCGGCATCGAGAAAGCCGAGCTGGATTGCTCGAGCATTGAGGGCGGCCTTAGCTGCTTCGTAACGATCCTGACGCAGCGGGTCGCCGACCTGCAGCGGAAATTCTTCCAGCTGCTTGGCAAGTGCGGCCGGCGTTTCGGCTGGGCTATCAATCTTCAGTTGCAGGCGAGTGATAAGCAGGGGCTCGCCGAGCGCCACCGCAACCCGCAGCACATAATGACCCGGTTCGGTTTCCGCAAGCGTGCTACTGGCACCACTATGAAAGTAACCCAACGGTTGCAGGGACTCAGCTACCAGCTCCGGTATTTTACTGGAAAACCGAGCTAACCAACGCCGGTTGACCTGCTCACCATTAACCATGCCGGGCGGAAATTCCAAAGCTTCAATCAGAATATCCCGCAACTCGCCAGAAACACCCTCCAGCTCCAACTCCAGAGGGTCCGCTGCGGCCTCGGCCAGGGGGGCAAGAAACAGCACCAACAAGAGGCAACTACTTAGAATAATTCTGAATTTCATCATGCTATAGTTTCGGGTGGTCAATCGGGTTGCTGCAAGCCAGGATAGGATAACGGGAATAGGACATAGGTTGCGCAAAACCCTGCAGGGGCGACCCATGGCGCCTCTGCAGGGAATTATCGAAGATCGGGGGGAGCGAGGCATGCGTCGTCCGCGCTGGGTTAATTGCTGATGGCCTGCTTTTTCTGCCGTTCTTCCCGCCAGGAGCAGACGAGCATCAAACCAACGCCGATACAGATGGCGCTGTCGGCAACGTTGAAGGCCGGCCAATGGTACTGATACCAGTGGACCAGGAGAAAATCGATCACTTCGCCCAGCCGGACGCGGTCGATCAGGTTGCCGATGGCGCCGCTGAAAATCAGCCCCAGGGCAAACTGCTGCCAGCGGTCTGCCGGGTCGACTTTGCGCAGATACCAAAGAATACCGATACCGGCAAGCACCGAAACGCTGATAAAGAACGGCAGTCGGATGGCGCTATCAGCCAGGATGCCAAAGGCTGCCCCCGGATTGCGCACATAGGTGATAGCGAAAAAGTTCTCGATCACCCTGACCGATTCGTAAAGCTCGAAGCTGCTGTCGATATAGATCTTGGTCAACTGATCAAGTAGCAGGCTGACACCAGCAGTGAGCGCGAAGAGCGCGAATTTTTTCATCTCAGCCTGCTGCCAGGGCATCCGCACAGCGCGAACAGATGCTCGGGTGTTCGCTGTTGGCGCCAACACTGGTGACAAAGTTCCAGCAGCGCTCGCATTTTTCGCCCTCGGCCGGCAGCACCTGCAGTTTCAGTCCGGCCAGCTGTTCGCTGGCAATCCCTTCAGTCAGAGAATCAGTCAGTTCGACCTGAGAGACGATGAAGATGCTGGCCAACTCTTTCCGATACTGTTCTAGCAGCGGCCGAACCGCTTCCGGCAGCTGCAGGCGGATCTTGGCTTCCAGCGACTGGCCCAGCTGTTTCTCGGCACGGGCCTTTTCCAGCACCTTGGAGACCTCCGAACGGACCTTTTGCAGCTGCTCGTAGCGCCCTTCAAGCTCGGCATCGAAACGCCCATCCATCAACTTCGGGAAGCTGGCCAGATGCACACTCTCTTCCCGCTCGCCCGGCATCTGCTGCCAGATTTCGTCTGCGGTAAAAGTCATGACCGGAGCGATCAGCCGGGTGATCGCATCAAGGATCAGGAACATGCTGGTCCGCGCGCTGCGATACTCAACACTGCCTTTCGGGCTGGTGTAGATCCGATCCTTGAGGATATCGAGGTAAAAGGCCGAGAGATCAATGCTGCAGAAGTTGTGCACTGCATGGTAGATGCTGTGAAATTCGTACTTCTCATAGGCCTTTTCCACCTTGCTGACCAGCCCGGAGAGGCGTGACAGCGCCCAGCGGTCAAGTTCCAGCAGGTCACCGTCGGCGACCATATCGGTGGCCGGATCAAAATCGGCCAGGTTGCCGAGCAGGTAGCGTGCGGTGTTGCGGATCCGCCGGTAGGCGTCCGACAACCGCTGCAGGGTTTCGTTGCCGAGGCGGATATCATCGCGGTAATCGGTTGCAGCAACCCACATACGCAGGATTTCGGCCCCGTACTTATTGATGATCTCTTCCGGCTTGATGACGTTACCCATCGATTTCGACATCGGCCGGCCGTCCTTATCCAGCACGAAGCCGTGGGTCAATACCGCCTTGTAGGGCGCGCGGTCACGGGTGCCGACCGACTCGAGCAGGCTCGAGTGGAACCAGCCGCGGTGCTGATCGGAACCTTCCAGGTAAAGATCGACCGGGCTGCCGAGATAGTCGCGATGTTCGCAGACCGCGGCGTGGGAAACCCCGGAGTCGAACCAGACATCGAGGATATCGGTCTCTTTGCTGAACTTGTCATGGCCGCAGGAGGGGCAGCTGGTGCCTGCCGGAAGCAGTTCACTGGCATCCTTCTCGAACCAGATGTCGCTGCCGGGCTCCTCGAACTGATCAGCGATGTGATGCATGATCTTGCCGTCGCATAAATCATCACCGCACTTCTCGCAGTAGACCACAGTGATCGGCACCCCCCAGCTGCGCTGACGGCTGATGCACCAGTCGGGACGCCCTTCGACCATGTTGTAAATCCGGTCGCGGCCCCAGCTAGGGATCCATTCCACCTTGTCGATTTCCGCCAAGGCTTTTTTGCGCAGATCGTTCTGCTCCATGCCGACGAACCACTGCTCGGTGGCGCGGAAAATGATCGGCTTTTTACAGCGCCAGCAGTGCGGGTAGCTGTGACCGATTTCACTCTGGAACAACAGCGCGCCAACCTCTTCGAGTTTGGCGCAAACGGCCGGGTTGGCCTCGGCCAGCTTCATCTTGCCGAACAGTTCCAGATCTTCCCGGTAGCGACCGTAATCGTCGACCGGGTTGTAGATTTCCAGGCCGTACTTGAGGCCGACGACGTAATCATCCTGACCGTGGCCGGGAGCGGTGTGAACGCAACCGGTACCAGCCTCTAAGGTGACATGATCGCCGAGGATGATCAGCGAGTTACGCTCGTAGAACGGATGCTGGCAGTTTTTTCGCTCGAAAATACCGGCTTCGAAGGTGGCGGTGATGGAGTATTCCTCGATTCCGAGGGTTTTCATCACCTGCTCGACCAGACCTTCGGCCAAAACCAGCAGCTCGCCGTTCGCCTCGACGACCACGTAGGGCAGCTCCGGGTTCAGGCAGAGTCCCAGATTGGCGGGGATGGTCCAAGGGGTGGTGGTCCAGATGACGAAGTTGAGGGTTTTGCCTGCTAGCTGCGACAAGGATTCCGGAAGTTCATCGACATAAGGGAACTTGACGTAGATCGAGGGTGATTTGTGGTCGGCGTACTCGACCTCGGCTTCGGCCAGTGCGGTAACGCAGGAAGAGCACCAGTGGATCGGCTTCTTCCCTTTGAACAGCGAGCCGCGCTCGGCCAGTTTGGCCAGCTCGCGAGCAGTCTGCGCCTCGTAGTGGGGCGTCATGGTCAGGTAGGGATCGTTCCAATTGCCGAAGATGCCGAGCCGCTGGAACTCTTCACTCTGAATCTTGACCCAGTCGGCGGCGTAATCACGGCACTCGCGGCGCACCTCCGCCTTACTCATCTCACGTTTCTTCTTGCCGAGCTTCTTGTCGACCATCAGTTCGATCGGCAGGCCGTGGCAGTCCCAGCCCGGCACATAGGGGGTAAAGAAGCCCTGCATCCGCTTGCTCTTGATGATGATATCTTTCAGGGTCTTGTTCAGCGCATGGCCCATATGCAGGTGGCCGTTGGCATAAGGAGGGCCGTCATGCAGAATAAAACTTTCACCGCCCTTATTGGCGTTTTCCAGCTTATCATTGAGGCCGATTTCTGCCCAATGCTTGAGAATCTGCGGTTCCCGGTTCGGCAGATTGGCACGCATCGGAAAATCGGTTGCGGGTAAATTTAGCGTCTCTTTATAGTCCATGCCTGTGCCTCTTTCGTATCCTGACTGAAAGCGCCGACTTGTCGCGGTTTCAGGGTCTAGTTGGCCATGAAAAGATTTCCTGGATCTGTGGGTAAGCGGTGGATGAAGAGTGTGAGTGCTTGGATTGGATGAGTGATGCAAAAATCTGCGCTGCACCCAAAGGTTCAGCGACGATTTCTGGAGAGCACAGGCAATTCAATGACTTACGCTATTCGCCACCGGGGACTCACGGATTCAGGAATTAGTCAGGCAGGCTAACAAAAGCGGCAGACAAGTTCAAGGGGAAAGGCAGTGATTTAAGGAGCTTTTTACCAGTTTGCCGGGCTCTGGAGGGCTGGGCAGCCGTGAACGTCCCCTCCGAACGTTCACACCCAGACCGAGTTGAAATCGATACTGCAGATAATCTGCTCAGGCACTCAGCTGATGCTTACAGTCTTCCTGTAATCCGAGCAGGCTTTTCCGCAGCAGATCGGAAATGCTGTTGCCGGACTCTTTGGCTATGCTTTGCAGCAGGTCCATCTCTTCAGTGTTAACCCGGCAGGATACGATGAATTTTTTTGCGTTTGCGGCTTTACGGCCCATGATAATTGCTCCCTTCTGGCGCTGACGTAATAATTTCAGACAGTGTTGCCTGTACAGCCGTATACAGAAAGCAAGTCAGGTGCCAATATCTAGTAAGTTACTCTACTTTAGTTTTTTTATCAGTAAGGTCAGCAGTTTGGGAATTTTCTGAAACGCTTTTGGCCAAAATGAAACAATGACAATACGGACAATTTTAACCACTATTGCGTATACATGGACAACTTTACACAACCCGTCAAGAGGGACTTTACCTTCTTCAATCTGCCCGGACAGCAGAGCAATGCGAAAGCTACTGCTCACCAGGGACAGTTGTCTGAGGGAGTTCGCTGGATTGCTGTTTAATCTGCCCGCGCAATCCGGCCCAGGCGATACCAAGCTGTTCATGCAACCAACTACGACTGTTCGCTAAGGTGTGCGCATCCGGAAACTGCCATGGGCTGCGCACCGGCCGGCCCAGGTGATTGGTTGGTGCGGGGATCGGATCAAGCCCGGCTCCATGGAACAGTCCCATGGCTCGGGTCATATGTGCAGCAGAAGTCACCAGTACCAATCTGGCGCCAGGAAAATTCTCCGCAATCGTCTGCGCTTCTTCGGCCGTATCGCGTGGCCCGGTAAAGGTTAAGATATCCCCCTCCGGAACCCCCAGGGCCAGGGCCAACTGTTTGACTTTATCCGCATTTGAAGCCCGATCATCGCCATGATAGCCGGAAAAAATCAGCTTACTGCCCGGATTGAGGCGGTAAACCCTGATCCCTTCGGCCAGCCGGACAACCCCGAAAGGGTTGACTTCACTGGTGATCGGCCAACTTTCCGCGGAATCGTGGCCACTACCGAGAACCGAAACATAATCTATCGGGATTGCCCCTGGTTGATAACTGGCAAACCGCTCTTCCAAGGGCCTGATCACTGGCGCACTGAGTGGTGCATAACTGGCCACAAACAGCAGTGCAGTCGCCAGCAGCACACAGAGAAATCCGGCCCAGCGGGTCTTTCGCCGCAGCAGAAATAATAGTGCCCAGAGCAGCAAGATTAGGGCTACCGGCAAGGGCATCAGTAGCCCGCCTAGAAACTTTTTCGCCAGGAAAAGTCCGTTTTCCATTCCGCTTTACTCCGGCCAGCTTTGCAGGTTTTCACCGCGCCACAGGTGGTATTTTCGCTTGCCGGCCGCGCCGATCGGAATGCTCTGCTCGCCCAGATCGACGACATTTTCGAATACCGCGACCAGTTCCTCCGGCAGCGGATTGTCGGCATCATGCAGGATCAACGCATCCCAGCCAAGCTTGTCGATCGGACCGGGCCAGAGCTCGTACTGCGAGCTGACTTTGGGCGGATTGCCTGGCCATTTGTAGGTGAGCGGATTTCCGGGGGCATAAAAAGCCAATGCCGACGAATACTTACGCAACGGCGAGAGCACCAGGGTTGCTTCCGGCCGCGGCTGTTCCTGCAAAAACCCACCGACCTGCTGGCCCAGCTCACTCCAGCCCTTGACTTGCCGGGTCGGATCCTTTTTTCCTAAGGGGATAAAGCTCAGCTGCAAGATAAACGGCAGCAGATAGGCCAGCAGGGTCAGAGCAAGACCAAGCTTCAGACCGGGGATAAACAACCGGTGCAACCGATTGAGCATCCCACCATGAATCTGCTGGCGTCCCCAGGCGGCGAGCAGCAACAGCCCTGCCGGGTAAAAGACCGCCGAACCGCTGGGATTAATGCCCTGCTGGAAACTGAAGCCGGCAAAAGCCAGCAAACCGAAAGCGCTGAAGCAAACCAGATAGCGGGTCTGTCGCGACCAGCGCAGAAATTTGGGCAGCAGCGAAACCAGCAACAGCAACAGCAGCAACCAGGTCAGCGGGGTCAGCAGGGCGAGCTGCCAGCCGACAAATTCACCGAAAGTTTTCAGATAATCCTGCCAGCCGCTGCCGGCCAGCGTGACAAAATTGGCGGTGTGCTTAATGGTGATCCAACCCTGGTTAAAGTTCCAGTAGAGCGGCGGCAGCAGAAACAACAGCGAGCCGACCCAGAGCAGCCAGGGCCAGCGCCGTGCCAGCTGGCGGCGATCAGCGGAGAGCAGCAGATAGAGAAACATCAGCAGCGGAAATACCAGCATCAGCTGCGTGCTCAAAGAGCCTGTCCCGACCAGCAGCATGGTCAAAAAACCCCAGAGGAACCTGCCCCGGGTCGCGTCGATGGTCCGCCAAAGAGTATAAAGGGCCAGACACCAGCAGCTAACCAGCAGCGCGTCGGTGGTCATGAGCAGACCCAGAGCTGCGGCTCCAGGGGTAGCGAGCCAGGCGACCACCCCCCAGAAGCCGACTTCGGCATTGAACATTCGGCGACCGCAAAGGTACATGCCGACCAGACCCAAAGCACCAAACAACACGGCTGGTATGCGCACCGCTTCAGGCGTGACGCCGAGCAGTTTGGTCGACAAGGCATTCACCCAGGCGATCATCGGCGGCTTGCTGTAGTAGCCCAGATCGAGACGCCGCGACCAGTCCCAATAATAGCTTTCATCAGGCCCTAAATCGAGAGGGACGATATAGAGATAGCCAAGCCGCAGCAAACTGACACAGATCAGCAGCAACCAGAACAGCAGATCCCAGCGCAGGTTGGCCGGTTTAGCCGCCACGCCGGCGGCGGCCGCGGGCTCGATCGGCGGTTCGTCGCTGCCTTCAGCCACAGGGGCAGCTGACTCTGAGTCGCCCTCTACGGCTGGGCCCAGCTCAGGCTCAGCGTCCACTTGGGAATCCGCCAGCTCTCCCTCAACCAACCCGGCTTCAGGCTCTATATGCTCAGGGGCTGCCTCTGAATCGCCTGCATCACCGAAATCGGCCTCGAGGACGCCATCTTCAGCCTCAACAACTGCCGCCGCACCTGGCTCCGCACCCTCCTGCTGAGGGAATTCTGCATCTATTGCCGATTCAGCCGGAGAATCGGTAACTTCGTCTGCCAGGGCATCCTTGGCGGCATCCTCGGTTTTTTTATCGGAAGTTAAGTCGTCCATGATCATCTCTCTATTCCCTGAATTGAATCCCTGAGCATTCGCTGGCGAATAGCACCAGCGATTGAATTGCCTGAACGCTTGCACTCTTCATCGATCGTCTAGCCACGGAGTCAGGTCTTCCCCAATAGTTAATCAGCCGAAAGTAACGCAGGAATCTTGCAGGATCAAGGATTCTGTTGCCGGTAAGCACAGATCGATGCCAACGGACAACCGGCGCAGAGCGGCTGCTTGCGGCAATGTTCCTTACAATGAATAACGACCAAGGCGTGATATTCATTATACAGCTGGGGATCTTCCGGCAGCCGCTGCATAAAAAAATCTCTGGCCCGATGATATTTCTCATCACTCTTGAACAACCCAAGCCTGCTGAACAACCGAAGCGTATAAGCATCGATCACAAAGGAGGGATGGCCGCCAGCGTAGAGCAAAATCGAATCCGCAGTCTCTGGTCCGATCCCTTTTAAGCCCAGCAGTTCCTGGCGCAGCGGCTCCAGTGGCTGCTGAAGCAGCAGTTCCAGACTCCCGGCATAGTTGCGACACAAGTAGCTCGCCAGCAACTGCAAGCGCTCGGCTTTCTGACGGAAAAAACCTGATGGCTTGATTAGCCGCTCCAACTCCTCCTGGTCGAGCCTACAGATCGCTTCAGCACTCAGGGCAGCGGCCGCCCGCAGGTTGGCAATCGCTTTTTCGACATTCTTCCAGTTGGTGTTCTGGGTCAGAATCGCACCGATCGCCATTTCAAACGGGCTCTCGGCCGGCCACCAACAGCGCGGGCCATAACGCTCGAAGAGCTGCTGATAAATACTTAGCAAGTCACACATCGATAAACCTCTCGGGAAAAATCGTCGGCAGCATAGCACGCGGCAAGAGATATGCGGTATCCTGAATCTATGAAACATAGACGGAATTTTCCTCAAATTGCCTTACTGCTTAGCCTGATGATCGTTTCCCTGCCGCTGCTGGCCGCCGCCGACTGGGATTTCAGCAAACGCTCGATTCCGCGCGATGAGATCATGTCCGGCGGACCTCCGCGCGATGGCATTCCAGCCCTGAACCAGCCCAAATTTATCCCCGCCGCGCAGGCAGCCTTTATGCGTGACAAAGAGCAGGTGCTGGGCGTCTTCATCAACGGTGTCGCCAAGGCCTACCCGACCCGCATTCTCTCCTGGCACGAGCTGGTCAACGATTATTACCGTGACCTGCCGGTGCTGGTCAGCTGGTGACCGCTGGCCTACGCAGGGGTCGTGTACTCCCGACAGATCAACGCCAAAGAACGCTTTTTCGGAGTTTCCGGGCTGCTGTATCGCAGCAACGTGCTGATGTACGACAAAGGCACTGAGTCGCTCTGGTCGCAGATCAAAGGCGAGGCGGTCACCGGCGAGCTGACCGGCACCAAGCTGAGAGTCCTGCCCTCAACCCTGACCAGCTGGAAAAAATGGCGAACACATTATCCAGAATCACACGTCCTCTCACTGGAAACCGGCTACAGCCGCAACTACGATGTCGACCCCTACCTCGATTACTACGAGCGCCAGAGTGGTTTCTGGTCGTTCTTTAAACTGGGCCCGGGAGAAAAAGAAAAAGAACTGGTGGTCGGGGTCGTGATCGCTGGCCAGGCCAAAGCCTACCCTCTGCGAAAGATCAAGCAGGCCGGTCGGATCGAGGATCAGCTGGCGGGCAAAAAACTGCAGCTCAGTTTTGACAAAACCACCGATAGTTTGTTCGTGGTTGATGAACAGGGCATCAACATTGAACAGATGACCGTTTACTGGTTTGTCTGGAAGGCAATCTGGCCGGAAACGCAGAGATTTTAGCGGCCCCTCCCAGGGACTTTCACTGGAGCGGCGATTATGTATCTATTAAGTCAAAATCAAGGTCGCGGGGTGGAGCGGGGCTTTCGGGGGAACTGCCGGAAAAATGTTTGAAGCCCGCAGGGCAAGTTTTTTTTCGGCCCCGAAAGTTCTGTGGAGCGCAGGTTCCCGCGTAGCGGGCGGAAGCAGTGGGGCGCGTTTTTCTGCCTACTCTTTTGCCACGCAGCAAAAGAGTAGGGCGTCTGGCGGGACGCGACCCGCCGGTTTTGCTTTTGGCTTTCAGTGGCCTCCTGCTGTACCTTATTGCACAGAAATATATTTCCCATTTATCCCCCCCATTCCTTTATAATCCCTCCCCATGCTCGACTATCTCTCCCCCGACAGTATTGATCAACTCCGCTACGCCATCGCCGAAGCCAGCGGCAACGAAATCTTCGTTCTGGCACAGACCGACGCCGATCGCCGCGTGGTCCAGATCGAAGTGCTGGCGCGTGGTTCTGAAGCCGCCGTTCCCGCCATTCTGCAGACCTGTGGATACGGTGATGTGGTTATCCACAATCACCCTTCCGGCGAGTTGCGGCCTTCCGGGGCAGACGTTGAGGTTGCCGCACAATTCGGTTCCCTCGGGGTCGGTTTTTATATTGTGAACAATGCTGTGGATAACCTGTACCGGGTTGTGGAAGCCTTTGCCGCCAAGGATGAGCAGAAGCTCTCTCCGCAGCAGATTGCCGACTGGCTCGGCCCAGAAGGGGTGATTGCCCAAAAACTGCCCGACTACGAAGAGCGTCCCGAGCAGTTGCGCATGGCCTTTACCGTCGCCGAAGCCTTCAACCAAGGCAAGCTGGCGGTGGTTGAAGCCGGCACCGGGACCGGCAAGAGCCTTGCTTATCTGGTCCCAGCGTTGCTCTGGGCGAAGGCCAATACCGAGCGGGTGGTGGTCTCAACCCGCACCATCAATCTACAGGAACAGCTGATCCGTAAAGACCTGCCGTTTCTGCAACGTGCTACCGGCGTGGAATTTCACGCCGTGCTGGTCAAAGGACGCAGCAACTATCTCTGCTGGCGGCGCAGCGAAACCGCCGGGCGGGAGCTGGGACTCTTCGACCAGGAGCAGGTCAACGAAATTCAACAGATTCTCAGCTGGGCGGAAAACACCCGGGATGGTTCCAAGGAAGATCTTGCCTTTATTCCCAGCTATCAGGCCTGGGAAGAGGTCTGCTGCGAAGCGGACCAGTGCGCGCGGGTACGCTGTGCCCACTATAGTCGCTGCTTTTTCCACAAAGCCCGTCGTCAAGCGGCACGCGCTGACATCCTGGTGGTCAATCACGCCCTGCTGCTCTCCGATCTGGCTCTGCGCCATCAGACCAGTAACTACTCTGCAACTGCCGTACTGCCCCCATTTGAGCGGGTGATCCTTGATGAGGCCCATCACCTGGAAGATGTCGCCACCAGCTATTTTTCTGCGCAGATCACCCGTTTTACCTTTTCCCGGGTCCTCAGCCGCCTGCGTCACCCGCGCAAAGCCAACCAGGGGCTGCTGCCACGACTGCTCGACCAGCTCTCGCGCGAACTGCCCGATGCGGAAGATAAACTCTACCGAACTCTGCACGAACGGATCGAAACCCTGATCTCAAGGCGGCAACAGCTGCTTGAAAGTGCGGTGGACGAGTTGCAGAGTATCGGCGAGGAGCTGCCGACTGCGCTTGGCAAACAGGTTTCGAGCAAATTTGAAATTAAACATCGGGTGTTGCCCGGCTTTCAACAAAGTGCCGAATGGCAGCAGATTTGCGAACGCACCGAGCGACTGCGGCTTGCCAGCCATGAATTGGCCGAAGGGATTCTCGAGCTGCTGCGCGAGTGCGACGTCCTGCCGGAGAGCGTCGCCGATAAGCTCAATTCCTCCTTGGTCGATCTACGCGGTATCGCCGGCCGGCTCGAAGGGCTGGCGGCCGACCTGGGGTCTTTTCAGGCCGCGGCTGAAGGCAGCTGTGTCTGGCTGGAGGTCAAAGAAGGTCGGATCGGCCGCGGCAAGGGTTTGATTACCAGCCTTTGCCAGGCTCCTCTCGAAGTCGCCGAGAGTCTGCGCAAGGCGCTTTACGAGCGATTTCAGACCCTGGTTATGACCAGCGCAACCCTGACGGTCGCCGGAGCCTTCGGCTATTTTCATGCGCGGGTAGGACTCGATCAGGTCGAACCGGGTCGGCTGATTGAACTGAGCCTCGATTCCCCCTTCGATTATCAACATCAGGCGCTGGTCGCCGTGCCGACCGACCTGCCGGAACCGGGCAAGCCGGGCTTTGCCGAGGCGGTGCGCGATGCGGTGGAGAAAGCTCTGCTGGCCAGCGGTGGCCGCAGCTTCGTGCTGTTTACCTCCTACGCCCTGCTGCGCCAGGTGCATGAAGGAATCGCGCCGGTGCTCGAAGCTCAGCGGCTGCGCTGCCTGCGCCAGGGGCAGGAAAATCGCCATCGGCTGCTCAAACGGTTCGCTGAAGAAGAGACCAGCATTTTGTTCGGTACCGATTCCTTCTGGGAAGGGGTCGATGTTCCCGGCCGCTCGCTCGAGCAGGTGATCATCGCTCGGTTACCCTTTAAGGTGCCGACCGAACCGGTGCTTGAAGCCCGCGCCCAGGCGATCGAACAACGCGGTGGCGATCCGTTTATGGAATACACCGTGCCGCAGGCGGTCATCCGTTTTAAGCAGGGTTTCGGCCGCCTGATCCGCCATCGCAACGACCGCGGCGTGGTGCTGATCCTTGATACCCGGGTGATCCGGCGCGGCTATGGGCGGATGTTCTTGCGGTCACTACCGCCGGCACGGCTGGTTAAAGGAGCCAGCGAAGAGGTTTTTGCTACCTTAAAACAATTCTTTACCGACAATAGGATGGAACAATGAAGAAGTACCTGAAGCTAATTGGTGGTTTATCGATTCTCCTGCTGCTCGTCGCTTGCGATAGCGGACAGATTTTTCATAAATTGCGACCAAATTCGGTGATCCTGGCCTTCGGCGACAGCCTCACTTTCGGCACCGGGGCTCCGCAGAAAATGAGCTACCCGGTGCAGCTCGAAGATCTAATTGGCCGCAAGGTCGTCAATGCCGGAATCGCCGGCGAAATCAGCGCCGATGGCGCCAGCCGCCTGCCGGCCCTGCTTGATCAGCATCAACCTGACCTGCTTTTGCTCTGTCACGGCGGCAATGACCTGCTGCGCAAGCTGGATAAACAACAATTGCGCGACAACCTGCAGCGGATGTTCGAAGCAGCCAACCAGCGCGGGATCCCGGTGGTGATGATTGCCATCCCCCAGCCGAGCCTGCTGGTCAATGATGCTGACCTCTATCAGCAACTGGCCAAGGCAAACAATATTCCGCTGGTCGAAAATGTCCTGGCCAAGCTGTTGAAAAATCCGCAATACAAGAGCGACCAGATCCATCCCAACGCGGCCGGCTACGAGGTGCTGAGCAAAGCCGTTGCCGACAAACTGCATGAGCTCAGAGCAATTTAGAATTCCCTGAGGCAGACCGGAGCGCCGCCGGGACCACTATCTGTACACTGTCGACAATTTGACAAGGAACAGAGGTTGGCTATCCTTGAAGGACCAGATTCTACACCGATAACCGTGTGAGAGGAGGTCCCCATGCCCCAGGAATTCAATCATCAGCAAGCGATCAAAATGGCCGTGGAAAATGAAAAGGAAATGATGTGTTTCTATCAACGGGCCGCTGAAATGGCCAACAATCCCGCTGGCAAAAAAGTGTTTGAACAGCTGGCCAAAGACGAGCAAGATCATGTGAGTACCTTTTTCCGTCACTACCAGGGTGGAGACATCGGCTCTATCGAAGAATTTATGAGCTCTCCTTGCCAGTGGAGCGAGGCAATGGTAAAAGAACTCAACCAATTGCTCGATGGCCAGGTCAAAGAGCGCCGGGCGATGGAAATCGCCATGCAGAAGGAGCAACAGCTCGAGCAAAGCCTGCGCAATACGGCCAAACAGATTGTTGATCCCGGCGTGCGCATCGTCTTTGATCAGATGGCTAAAGAAACCCGTAATCATTTTCAGATTATCGAGTCCGAATACGCCCACCTGATGGGCATGGTGCACGAGACCGATATCGACACTTTCGTCAGGGAATAAACCGATATGCTCAAAGGCTTGCATGTGGCGGTGGCCCTGTTGGCGTGTTGCAATGGTGCCGCATTTGCGGAACCGGATTTTGTTGAATTTCAGCGGATATTGGATCAGAGCTGTAGTAAGTGCCACACACGGGAGCGGATCGAGCAAGCCATGCAGAGCGGTAAAGATTTCAACCTGATCTTGAAAAAGATGCTCCAATTCGGCGCCCAGCTCTCGCCAAAGGAGCAGCAGGTGCTGGGAGTCTTTTGGCAAGCACCGGCAGTGCAAGCAGATTCAACTCCAAAAGTTGGCCCAACAGTGACCAGCGATCCCCTCGGCGAGTACCGAGCCGTGCTGGAACGCCGCTGCACCGGCTGTCATAGCCTGGAGCGGGTGGAAGAGGCGATGATGGCCGGCCGTTCGATCGAAGACCTGGTCGAGATGATGCGCCAGCGTGGAGCGATTATTACCGAATCGGAGCAAAAGGTGCTTGGAACCTTCTGGGGCGAACCGCTGAAAAAAAAGCCATCTGAATAACGGCTGAATCATAATGTTACATCTACCGTCGCTGAAAAGTTTTTAGCGACGGTTTTTATTGGTCGATAATTTGCGGAGGGGAACATGCGACGGATTAAAGATTGGCCGGCCGATGAGCGGCCACGGGAAAAACTTCTCGCTCAGGGTGCCGAAAAGTTGACCGATGCCGAACTGCTGGCATTGATCATCCGTACCGGCGACTCCGGCAGCGGCAACAGTGCCGTTGATCTCGCCCGCGGCCTGCTGCGCCGCTTCGGTTCCTTGCGCCAGCTAGCTGCCGCCAGCATTGTCGAACTCTGTCAGCAAGCGGGAATCGGCCCGGCAAAAGCGGCTGAGTTGCAGGCCCTGTTTCAGATCGCTCGCCGCTTTTCCGACCAACGCCTGCAACCGGGCCAGCCCTATCGCAGCTCCAAGGATGCCTTTCTGCATTTTCACGAACGGCTCTGCGATTATCGCAAAGAACTGTTCCTCGCCCTGCTGCTCGACAGCAAAAACCGGCTGATTCGCGAAGTCCAGATTTCCGAAGGCAGCTTAAATGCCAGCATCGTCCATCCGCGGGAAGTCTTCGCCCCGGTGCTGCGCGAATCGGCGTCCGCCATCCTGTTTGTGCACAATCACCCCTCCGGCGATCCCAGCCCCAGCGGCGAAGATATCGAGATCACCAAACGTCTGAAACAGGTCGGCGACCTGATGGGGGTCCGCGTGCTTGACCATATCATCATCGGCAACGGCGATTATGTCAGTCTGGCGGATCGGGGAATGCTCTAGCATTGACAGTCGGAGTGATCCGCCGAAGTTCTCCACTGGAGTTATCGGTGAAGCTTTCAGTCGAGGTCGTATTCCTTGATTTTATACATCAACGAGCGCAGGCTGACTTCCAGGAGTTTGGCAGCTTGGGTGCGATTGTTGCCGGTGTGAGCTAAGGCCCTGCGGATATAACTTTCTTCCAACCGGCGGGCGGCAATTTTCAGTGAAAACTCATCGCTGCCTGTCTCAGGCTGACGTCGATCAGATTTGGGCAGCGGCGGCAGCTCGAGAACCTCCTCGCGGTTGAACAACAAAGCTTTTTCAAGGAAATTCTGCAACTCACGGATATTGCCCGGCCAATGGTAAGCCGCCAATTGCCGGCGGGCGGTCTCACTGAGCTGCGGCGGCACAAAACCTTCCCGTTCGGCGATCCGCTGGATAATATGTACCGCCAGCAGCGGCAGGTCTTCGCAACGCTTGCGCAGTGGCGGCAGGTGAATTTCGACCACCGCCAAGCGATAGTAAAGGTCGCTGCGAAAGAGGTTTTTTTCGACTGCAGTCAACAGGTCGATGCCAGCAGCGGCCACCACCCGGGTTTGTATTTTTTCAGCACGGGTCGAGCCAACCTTGCGGATTTCCCCTTCCTGCAGCACCCGCAGCAGCTTCGGTTGCAACTCCAGCGGCAGTTCGGCGATCTCATCCAGAAACAAAGTACCGTCGCTGGCCGCCGAAAATAACCCCTGTTTTTCGCGCTCAGCACCCGTGAAAGAGCCTTTGGCGTGGCCAAACAGCTCACTTTCCAGCAAACCTGGTGAAATGGCGCTGCAGTTGATCGCCAGAAAAGGGCCACGCCGGCCACTTTCACTGTGCACCCCCTTGGCGATCAATTCCTTCCCGGTGCCGGTTTCTCCGGTGATCAAGACCGGCGAATCGGCCTTGGCGACGGTGGTTACCATCTGCAGGATCCGGCCCATCTCCTGACTTTGGTGAACGATCTGTCCCAAGTTGAAATCGGTGGTCTGCTTGCCAAGGGCAGTTTTCAGCCGGACATTCTCCTGCTGCAATTGCTGCCGTTCTTCGGCTTTGCGCAGGGTCAGCAGCACTTCATCCGGTTTGAACGGTTTGGAAATGTAATCGTAGGCGCCAAGCTTCATGCACTCCAGCGCCGTATCCACCCCGCCGTAAGCACTCATCATCATGATGGTGCAATCGAGTTGGCGAACCTCGGGGCGCGCGAGAAAAGTCAGCCCATCCATATCCGGCATACGGATATCGGACAAGATAACATCGAACTTTTCCCTGCGGATCACCTCAATCGCAGCGGCGCCGTTTTCCGCTTCGCTCACCCGGTAGTTATGCGGTTCGAGCACCAGGCGCAGCATATGGCGCATTGATGCTTCATCGTCGATAATCAGCAGATTCAGAAAATCTTTTCCCATGAGACCTCAGCCAAAGTTAAATAAATTATCGTTAGGATACATTTATTTTCATGTCGGGGCAAATATTAACTATGCAAAAATTGCAATCCCGAAAATAAACGTAAAAAAAAAAGGACCGGCGCAAACCTGCGCTGGTCCCTTATGAGCGATTTATTATGCCTCTATGATTCAGGGCTGCCAGACTTTCAGCAGCGCTTCAGCCATCTCCGCCGGAGAGTCAGCCACAGAAATACCGCACTCGTGCAAAAAGGCCTTTTTACTGGCTGCATCCCCTTTGCCGCCGGAGATGATCGCACCAGCGTGCCCCATCCGCTTGCCGGCCGGGGCGGTAGCTCCGGCGATAAAAGCGGCGACTGGCTTGCTCATGTGGTCGCGGACAAACTCGGCCGCCTGCTCTTCGGCATCGCCGCCGATCTCTCCAATCATGATGACCGATTTGGTGGCCGGGTCCTCTTCGAACATCTTCAGCACGTCGAGATGGCTGGTGCCGTTGACCGGATCACCGCCGATACCGACGCAGGTGGTCTGGCCGATGTCGCGGGTGGTCAGCTGCCAGACCGCTTCGTAGGTCAGGGTGCCGGAACGGGACACCACCCCCACCGGGCCTGGTTTGTGGATATAACCGGGCATGATGCCGATCTTGCACTGTCCAGGGGTAATCACGCCAGGGCAGTTGGGGCCGATCAGCCGGCAGCTCTTGCCCTCCATGTACTTGTTGACCTTGACCATATCAAGGACCGGAACTCCCTCGGTGATGCAGATCACCAGCTCGAGACCGGCATCGACCGCTTCCATGATCGCATCGGCGCTGCCGACCGGTGGGACATAAATCACCGACGCGGTGGCGCCGGTTTTGGCCACGGCATCCTCAACGGTATCGAAGACCGGAAAGCCGTCAATCTCAGTGCCACCTTTGCCGGGCGTGACCCCACCAACCATCTGAGTGCCGTATTCGCGGGCACCCTGGGCGTGAAACAGTCCAGTCGCGCCGGTGATCCCCTGGGTGATGACTTTGGTATTTTTATCGATCAGAATACTCATCGTTATCTCTCCTTGACGGCTTTGACGATCTTCTCAGCGGCATCGGCCATGCCGTCAGCGCTGACAATGTTCAGGCCCGATTCGGCCAGCAGCTTCTTCCCCAGGTCGACATTGGTCCCTTCCAGCCGGACCACCAGCGGCACCTTGACGCCAACCTGCTTGGCGGCTTCGATAACCCCGGTGGCGATGACATCACACTTCATGATGCCGCCAAAGATATTCACCAGGATCCCTTCCACCTTGGTGTCGGAGAGAATGATTTTAAAAGCTTCGGTGACCCGTTCGATGGTCGCGCCGCCCCCAACGTCGAGGAAGTTGGCCGGATCGCCGCCATAGTGCTTGATGATATCCATTGTTGCCATCGCCAGGCCCGCGCCGTTGACCATGCAGCCGATGTTGCCATCCAGGGCAATGTAGGAGAGATCGTACTGGGAGGCCTCGATTTCCATCGGGTCTTCTTCGTCGTAGTCGCGCAGATCACGAATCCGGATATGGCGGAAGAGGGCGTTTTCGTCAAAGTTCATCTTCGCGTCGAGGCAGAGCAGCTTGCCTTCGCCGGTCAACACCAGCGGGTTGATTTCCAGCAGCGAGCAGTCGGCTTCGATAAAGGTGCGGTAAAGGTTCTGCAGCAATGGAACCGCCTGCTTGACCTGGACGATCCCGAAACCGAGCTTAAAAGCGACATTCCGCGCCTGGAAGGCGGTCAGACCGACGACCGGGTCGACCACTTCGAAGAACAGCTTCTCCGGAGTTTTTGCCGCCACCTCTTCGATATCCATCCCCCCTTCGGCCGAAGCCATCAGGGTGACCCGATCGGTCGCCCGGTCGACCAGAAAGGAGAGGTAAAACTCGTCGGCGATGTTACAACCTTTTTCGATCAGCACCCGTTTAACGATCTTGCCCTCCGGGCCAGTCTGGTGGGTGATCAGGGTCATGCCGAACATGTCGCGGGCGTACTGTTTCACCTCGTCAGCGGTTTTGGCGATTTTAACACCACCCCCCTTGCCGCGTCCGCCAGCGTGGATCTGAGCTTTGACCGCCCAGGGGCCCTCGCCAAGACGCTTGGCCCAGTCGCGCGCCGAGTTGGTGTTGTAGACTACGTGCCCGTCTGGAACCGGAACACCGAAGTTGCGCAGAATCGCCTTTGCTTGATACTCGTGAATGTTCATTCGCGTCCTCACATGGTTGGAATGCAAATAAAAACCGGGTTCGACGCCGGCGGCCATAAGGAACTGAGAGGGAAATCGGCAACAAAAAAATGCCTACCTTGCTGCGTATACATAACTTTCCACCAAACTGTCAAGTGGTCAGACCACCACTAATGTCTGGCAATACTAAAAAACGCTGTTGTGGCAACTATAGCTTGAAGTCGTCAGGGGACAAGTAGCGCGCACAAAAAAGCAGGCCGGAGCTAACTGCCCTGACCTGCCGTACCCTGAAATGCCGTTTGAATCGAAAACTACTTGGTCTTTTCCCAGTCAGCAAGAAATTTTTCGATGCCGATATCGGTCAACGGATGCTTCGCCAGCTGAGTCATCACAGAGTAAGGAATGGTGCAGATATCAGCACCGATTAATCCGGCATTGAGTACATGCAGTGGATTGCGCACCGAAGCGACGATGATCTCGGTGCCGTAGCCATAGTTGTCATAGATGGTGCGGATCTGCTCAACCCCTTCCATCCCCTCGTGGCCAATATCATCCAGCCGGCCGACAAATGGCGAGACGTAACTCGCTCCGGCCTTGGCGGCGAGGAGAGCCTGTAGAGAGGAAAAAATCAGGGTGACATTGGTGCGGATACCATCTGCATAAAACTGTTTGGTCGCCTTCAATCCTTCGGTGGTCATCGGTACTTTGACGACGATATTCTCATGGATTTTTGCCAGTTCACGCCCCTCGGCCAGCATCCCCGGCGCGTCCAGGGCGATCACCTCGGCAGAAATCGGGCCGTTGACAATACCGGTAATTTCGGTAATCACTTCTTTGAAGTCGCGGCCGCTTTTTGCGATCAGCGAGGGGTTGGTGGTGACGCCATCAACCAGGCCCAGTTCATGGGCAGCCTTGATCTCAGCGACTTCGGCGGTGTCGATAAAAAACTTCATTCAGTTAACTCCTTAAGGGGTGAACCTGAATCAGTGGGTAAAAGGTGGATGAAGAGTGCAAGTGCTTGGATTGAATGAGTGCTGCAAAAATCTAAGCTGCACCCAAAGGTTCAGCGGTGATTTTTGGAGTGCTCAGGCAATTCAATGACTTGTGCTATTCGCCGTTTCAGACACTTTCTCGAACAGAAATGGAATTTTTCACCTTTAACCTGCGCTGAAATAGCATCGCTGAGCGGCAAAAAAGTGCCGCATTGAGGATCCTCAACCATCTGTTCACCATCCCGCGAACGGTTTTTCGGCATTTTCCCACCAGGACGAGAGGAGGGGCGCAACAGCCCCTGAATCATCGAATAGCCGACAAAGCCGACCAAAATCAGCAGCAGTAATTTAATCATTGTTTGTCCATAACTGGTTAAGCTGAGTAATTCCGTCTGCCTTCGGCAACTCGGCAAGCAGTTGGCGAACGGTTTTATGCAAGCGCGGATGCTCCAGGTTCGGTGCCAGCTCCGCAAGCGGCAGCAACACAAAATGCCGCTGATGCAGTCGCGGATGCGGCAAAGTCAGCTCAAGGGTGTCGAGCACCTGTTCAGCAAAAAAAAGCAGGTCGATATCGAGAGTTCGCGCTCCCCAGCGAACCTCCCGCGCCCGCCCAGCGGCTTGTTCCAGCCGCTGACAGAGCTGTAACAGCTCGGTTGCCGGCAAGCTGGTGCGAATCTCAAGCACGGCGTTCAAATAATCCGGCTGCCCGTTCGGACCGCCGACCGCAGGAGTTCGATAGAGTGGGGATTGACTGATTACCCTCACCTGTGGATGATCGACAAAAGCCCCTAGCGCCTGCCGGAAGGCATGCAGGGGATCACCAAGGTTACCGCCAAATCCAAGAAAAGCTCGACTCTGTTGCAACTCTGTCATAATCTTTAGGATTAAACCACAGTCACGAATCGTCGGTCAATTTCAGGATTCATAGGATTCTTTCATGCAGTTAAGCCTGACCCTGGCAAGCAGCGATCTGGAACGTACGGAAAATTTCTACCGGGAGCTGCTCGGTCTCGATCCGCAGCTCAGCCGAGCGGCAGAAAACTTCCCCCCTTTCTTATTGCTGCGCTGCGGTCCCACCGGTATCGTCTTTCAGCAGGCCGCGGTGCTTGAAGCCCAGCATCCGGCGCTGCTGCAAAACCTGACCCGCCACCCCTTAGGGGTCGGTGTGCAACTGGAACTGAGCTGCGAGGATTTATCGACCGTGCGGCAAGCCATCGAACGTCATCAGTGGCCGCTGGCCTACGAATTGGACGATCAGCAGCATCAGCGCAGAGAAATCTGGTTGCATGATCCAGATGGTTATCTGCTGGTCTTGAATCAGGAATCAGCAAGCCCTGATTGAACCCCGACCGCGCAATCTATTCCAGGCGGCTCCATTAGCTGATCGCGAAGGGGTTGCAGCTCGCATGCTATGCTAGGAATGAACCCCCCTCTGCCCTCAATGCACCTAAAATAACCGGAGGTCGGAATGATAAAAACCAACCACGCCAAAACCGCCAGCTTCGAAATCGATCCGCAACGCGGCTTCACACCCCTGTGCCCTAACGAATTACCGGTCGCCGAAGGTGATCAGATTGCCGATGAATTAAATGCCCAAGCACAGTTTGCTGGCTTTCGGCTGGTCAGTAAAGATTGCCATCCTGCCGAAGCCCCCTGGGTTGCGATGTCTCTGGAGGAAGTTATGACTCCGGTCACCGGTAATTTTCCCGGCCTGGACATTAAATGGCCACCGCACTGCGTGGTCGGCACCGAAGGCAATCAACTGATCCCCGGGCTGCCGCCTGAGACCGACTACGATCTGGTTATAAAAAAGGGTCAGGACCCGCTCAACCATCCTTACGGAGCCTGTTTTCAGGACCTGGCCGAAACAGAAAGCACCGGGGTGATCGAATGGCTGCGGCAGCGCAGCGTTGAGACGGTCATTGTCGCCGGGCTGGCGACCGATTACTGTGTTAAAACCAGCGTATTACAGCTGCGCCGGGCCGGGTTTCGGGTAATTGTCAATCTGGCCGGCTGCCGTGGGGTGGCACCGGAGACCTCTGTGGCCGCGGTGGTCGAAATGCGCGCAGCGGGTACCGAATTGATCGCCGACGCGTCCGAACTGGTGGCAGCATGAGTGCGACGCAAGTGGATCGCTACCTGATCGACAGCCTGCTCGATACCGATCTGTATAAGATCACGATGCTGCAGGCGTTTTACCATGCCCCGGAGTTTCGCACCGTTGACGTCGAATGGAAGTTTGCCTGCCGCAACCTCAAAGGCTTTGATCTGGCAGCGCTGATTCCGGAAATCCGCCGCCAGCTGGAACATGTCTGCACCCTCTCTTTTATCGATGAAGAACTCGACTATCTGGCCGACTTTGCTTTTTTCACCCCCGACTTCATCGAGTTTCTGCGCATCTTTCGCCTCGATATGCGCTTTGTTCAGCTGCAACCGAAAGGCCGGGATCTCGATCTGCGCTTTCGTGGCCCGTTGATCCATGTCACCTTGATGGAAATCTACGCCCTGGCAATTATCAGCGAACTACACAGCCTTGTGCATTGCAGGGGCATTGATCTGCCGGTCGCCAGAGAGAAATTGACCGCCAAGTTAGAGCTGCTCAAAGCCCAAGGGAGCATGCCCGGCTTCAGCTTTGCCGATTTCGGCACCCGGCGACGCGCCAGCAAAGCCTGGCAGGAAGAGGTGCTGGTCACCCTGCAGCAGCAGGTACCAGAATACTGCTCCGGAACCAGCAGCCTGCACTTTTCCCGAGTGCTGGGAATGAAACCGATCGGCACCATGGCCCATGAGTGGCTGCAGAGCTGGCAGGCGGTCACCCGGCTGGCCGATGCTCAGAAGGCTGCACTGGAAGGCTGGGTCCGTGAATATCGTGGCCGGCTGGGAATCGCCCTGACCGATTGCTATTCGATGGACTCCTTCATCCGCGATTTTTCCGACCCTTACTTCGGCAAGCTTTACGATGGGCTGCGGCACGACAGCAGTTGCCCGTTTGAATGGGGAGAGAAAGCGATCGGGATGTACCAGAACATGGGGATCGATCCAATGACCAAGGTGCTGGTTTTCAGCGACAGCCTCAACTTTCCGCGCATGCTCGAAATTTACCAGTACTTTAAAGGGCGGGCCAAACTTTCTTTCGGCATCGGCACCAACCTGATGAACGATGTCGGTAACCAGTCGCTCGATATCGTTATTAAAATGGTCGCGGCCAACGGCAAGCCGGTGGCAAAAATTTCCGATGAGCCGGGCAAAAGCATGTGCGAAGACCCTGGCTATCTCAAGTATCTGGCCAGTCAATACGAAATCGATCCGGGCAAGCTGAAAATAACCGGCCGCTGAGCGACCGAGGAACTGATTAGGACCGCAGCGCTACGAACTCGCTGCAAACCCAAAGTTCAACCTCAACTCAAACGGGGCATAGAAAACGCTCTTTAGGAAATCAATCCCTGCATGAAACACTATGATTTGATTGTCATCGGCGGTGGACCGGCGGGAATATTTGCCGCCGGTTTTGCGGCAAAAAAAGGCGCAAAGGTATTGCTGTTGGAAAAAAACCGGCGCTGTGGCGCCAAGCTGCTGATCACCGGTAAGGGGCGCTGCAACCTGGCCAACAGCGAAACCGACCCGCGCAAGCTGGCCGAACACTTCGGTCGCAACGGTCGGGCTCTGCTGACAGCACTCTATGCTTTCGGGATTCAGGATGTCATCGATTTTTTCGAGAGCCGCGGGCTCCAGCTACAGATCGAAAGGGGCGGCCGGATCTTTCCCAAGCAGGGCAGCGCCGCCGAAGTACAGAAGGTGCTGGATGGTTTTCTGCAGGAAACCTGCGTCGAAGTACAGACCCACTGCCGGGTGGCAGCGCTGAACTCCGCCAATAACCGGCTGAGTTCAGTAGAGACCGACCGGGGTGATTTTTTCGCCGAGAACTTTGTCCTGGCCACCGGCGGGCTATCTTACCCGGAAACCGGCTGCACAGGCGATGGCTACACCTGGGCAAAACAGACCGGTCATCGTCTAATGGCCACCGAACCTGCGCTGGTACCGGTAACACTGGCGGACAACTGGACCGGAGATCTTTGCGACTTCAATCTGAAAAATGTCCGGATTTCGCTGCGGCAGCAGCAGAAAATCTTGGCAGAGCGCTTCGGTGAGGCTTTTTTCACCCGCCAGGGGATCGGCGGGCCGATTGTTCTCGATATGAGCGCCGAAATCCGCGATGCGCTGAAAACGGCACCGGTTGAACTACTGCTCGATCTGAAACCGGCAATCGAAGCGCAGCTTTTCGACCAACGCCTACAGCGCGAGCTGGCGGCGCACAACAACAAGGACTTTGGCAATTCCTTGACCAGCCTGCTGCCGAAAAGGATGATCCCCCTGTTCATCCACCTGTCCGGGATCGACCCACAGAAAAAATGCCATTCGGTCAGCAAAGCCGAGCGCAGTCGCTTACTGCGACTGTTCAAAGAGTTGCCGCTGCAGGTCACTGGCGTGGCCGGCTTCGATAAGGCGATCGTCACTTCTGGGGGCGTGTCGCTGAAAGATATCGACATGCGCAGCATGCGCTCGAAAAAGCTCGAAAATCTTTACTTTACCGG
>CAMYNC010000039.1 GCA_947259685.1 uncultured Desulfuromonadales bacterium
GCTGATTTTTCTGGTGACGACCGCTATCTACAAACGTGCCTATAGTGAGCAGGCCAGCGCTGTTACCCAGGGCATTTCCAACCAGGTAAGCAATTCATTACTGCAGTTGATGGAAAAAGGCTGGTCGCGCAAAGACCTGTTCACCTTTTTGGATCCGGTGATCCATGCCAACCCAGAGATCCCGGTCGGGGTCAATATCTATCGCGCAAAATCGGTAACCGAACAGTTTGGTGCCATCGACGCGGCGATGCGCGATGATCTGGTCCGTCAGGTCCTTGAATCGGGCGATTCGGTTCAACTGAAAGAAGATGCCCTGGTGCGACAGGTGATTGCGGTCAAGGCAGGAAACAGCTGCCTGGATTGTCATTTAAACGTCCAGCTGGGGGCGATCCTGGGGGTTCTAGATATCAGTCAGGATCTTTCTGATTCAACCGCCCAGATCGATCGGAGCATCCTCCTGGCATTTCTGGCGCTGTCACCACTGCCGATATTGATGGCGTTCTTTATTGCCCGCTGGGTCACCAGGCGGGTGGACCGGGCGACCGCCCAGCTGCATCGGGAAATTCAAAACGTCAGTAGTATTGACGACCTCACCAGCATATCCCTTGAATCGGCGGGAACCGATTTTTCTGAAATCAATGCGATCCTGAGCGAATTCAGCAACTTTGCGGAAAAAATGCGCTGCGTCGCTATCGATAAGGATCTACTTGCCTTCGAAGTTAACCTGCTGGAAACCTTCATCATTACTTCCGAGGTGGTTAAGGATTGGCGGGATCATGTCTCCAAATTGCTGAATCAGGTCAACGAGATCATGGACGCCTACGTGCTGTTTTCGATCTTCGATACTGGCAATGAAAACTACGACCTTGAGGTTTTCTGGCGCAGCCGACCCAGTCCACAAACCAAGCATTTTTTTGATCGCCTTATCAAGCAGCGGATTGTTGAGCATCGGCGTTTGAAGCCGCTGACCGATATCAAGACACGTCACCATATTGTCAATTTCGATGCTCCGGAAATGACCATCGACGAACAGATTCTTGATCTGCAAACCAAATCGATCTTCCTCAAAGATCCGCAGATTGGTGGGGTCGTCGGCTTGGGAGTGCATTCGGAAATCAGTGCCAACGAGGGTAAGGCGCTGGTGATTGAAAGTATTCTCACCACCCTGATTAACGTGATCGGTTCGGTTAAGGCGATTTACAACTACACCAAAGAGCTCGAATATTATGCCACCCGTGACCCTTTGACCAATCTCTACAATCAGCGGGTCTTCTGGGATCTGGCGGAGAATGAATTAATCCGGGCGGCCAGCCAGGACTATTCGGTCGGTATCCTGGTCGTCGATCTGGACAACTTCAAACTGATCAATGACCGGTACAGCCACTCTTTCGGCGATACCCTGCTGAAAGACCTGGCCGAATCTATCAAGCAGGCGCTGGAGCCTGGAGATGTCCTCACCCGCTATGGCGGTGACGAGTTTGCGCTGATTCTGCCTCAAGCCGACCAGGAGAAGGCCTACGCAACAGCCTTGAAGGTCGTAGCGGCGGTCAAGTCGGTCAGCACCAGAGCCCCCGATGGCGGAAGTATCAAGGTCACTGCTTCGATCGGCCTTAGCTGCTATCCCGAACATTCCAGTGAGCTGAGCACTATCTTCGTTATAGCGAACAACATGATGTATCAGGCGAAGACCGAAGGCAAAAATCGGATCGGCGTACCGACCCGGGAGGATATTTATCAAGTGCTGCAGGCGACCGAAGAGAAAACTCTTTTCCTGCTCAAGGTCCTGGAGAATACCGACAAGGTGATCCCTTTCTTTCAACCGATTATGAATCTTGGCGACAATTCTGTGCAGATGTACGAATTACTGATGGGTATCGAGCACCAGGGGGAAATCCTGCCAGCCAGCCAGTTTATCGATTTGGCTGAAAACATGGGGATCATCAGTCAGCTTGACTATATCAATATGGAAAAGGCCTTTCAGGAAGTCAGACGGACCGGCTATCAAGGAAAGCTGTTCATCAATCTCTCTCCCAAGTCGCTGATTCTGAATGAATTCATTCACAAGGTCCGCGAATTTGCTGCTGAGTATCAGGTGGCTCCGGAGCGGATCGTATTTGAAATAACCGAGCGGGAAACGGTCAAGAACACCAGTTTACTGGATAAGTTCGTCAAGGAACTCAAGTTTGAGGGCTTCAAGTTTGCCATCGACGATTTCGGCGCCGGCTTCTCGACTTTCCATTACATCAAGATGTTTCCGGTTGACTACATCAAAATTGAAGGTGAATTCATCCGTAATGCGCCGAAAAATGCTACCGATAAAGCCTTTGTGAAATGTATTATGTCGCTGGCCAAAGATCTGCAGATTGAAACTATCGCGGAGATGATCGAGGATCAGGAGATCCTGGATACGGTCAAGGGGCTGGGCGCCACCTATGGCCAGGGTTATCACATCCAGGCTCCGGAACGGGAGCTGAAATAAACGGCAGTCGTTGTGAGCGGTATGTTCAGGCCTTCACGACGACTGCCGGCAAGTTTACTTACGTGGGCTCTTTGGACCTTTTCTGCCAAAAGTGGTTTTACGGCCGCCCGGTTTGAAGCCACGTCGTTCGCTGAATTTTCCCTTTTTGATGGGCCGCCGCTGGCCTGCTGAACTGTTGTCTGAGCCTCTGTCCAAACTGATCTGCAACTGCTCATCACAGACCCAGACAGTTTTTAATTTGTGCAACTTGTCCTCTGGCAGATCTTTGGGAAGATCGACCAAACTGAAGGCGTCAAACAGCTTGATGCGGCCAATCTGGCTGCTTTTAAGGTTGCCCTCATTGCTAATCGCGCCAACGATATTGCCAGGCTCAACCCCATGGATTCTGCCAACCTCTATACGGTAGGTCTGCATATCGCTATCGGCTGTCTTGTGGGGTCTCTCTGGTCGACCTGAATCCCGCGTCGGTTCCGGCAAGTCAGCCATCTCTGCTTCATCCATTTGCAGCGGACGGTCTTTCTGCAAAAGGTAGGCGAGGGTGGCTGCGATTTTGCGGTGGCCGACATCGTATTGGCTCTGATACTCGTCGATCAATTCTTCGAAAAATTCCAGGTCCTGCGATTCCATCGCCTCGGCAATCTGCTCTTTGAACAGGCCGATTCGGCGGTTGGTGATATCTTTTCGGCTCGGTAACGCCATCGGTTTGATCGGCTGGCGGGTGGCGCGCTCGATGGCGGCCAGCATCCGTCTTTCCCGAGGTGCGACAAACAGAATTGCTTTGCCTTCGCGGCCGGCGCGGCCGGTTCGCCCGATCCGGTGGATGTAGGCTTCGGTGTCGTAGGGAATATCGTAATTCACGACGTGGCTGATGCGCTTGACATCCAGTCCGCGGGCGGCAACATCGGTAGCGACGACAATATCCAGGGAGCCATCCTTGAGTCGTTCGATGGTTTTCTCGCGCAGCATCTGGGTCATGTCGCCGTTGAGCGCCGAGCTGGAAAAACCACGCGCTTCCAGCTTCTCCGCCAGTTCCACCGTTGCAATCTTGGTTCTCACGAAGATGATCATGCCGTCGATCTCTTCCGCTTCAAGGATCCGGGTCAGCGCATCCAGTTTGTGCAGTCCTTTGACCTGCCAGAAGTGCTGGGAGATTTTTTCCACCGTCGAGGTTTTGCTCTTGATGCGGATTTCTACTGGATCTTTCAGGTGCTTACGGGCAACCTGAAGCACTTCCTTAGGCATGGTGGCAGAAAAGAGCGCTGTTTGCCGTTCTTTGGGCGCGAACTCAAGAATTGCTTCGACATCGTCGATGAAGCCCATCTTCAGCATCTCGTCTGCCTCGTCGACCACCACACAGCTAAGCTTGTCCAGTTTTAAGGTGCCGCGATTCAGGTGATCCTGGATCCGACCTGGTGTCCCGACCACGGCCTGCACTCCGCGTTGTAGTTGGCGGAGTTGCTGGGTGTAATTCTGGCCACCGTATACCGGCAGAACCTGGAAACCTTTTAAGTGGCGGGAGTAGGTCTGCATCGCTTCGGCAACCTGTAGAGCCAGCTCACGGGTAGGCGTCAGCACCAGAATCTGCGGTGCTTTCAACTTCGGATTCAGGCCGCTGAGCAATGGCAAGGAAAAGGCTGCTGTTTTACCGGTACCGGTTTGGGCTTGACCGAGCAGGTCGCGTCCTTCCAGCAGCGGTGGGATGCTTTGGGCCTGGATTGGTGAAGGGGTTTCATAGCCCACCTCATCGATGATTTTGAAGATGGCCGGGGCCAGATTGAGTTCTGCGAAGGAGGGAAGGGATTCTTCAGACATGCTGTACCTATTCTTTGCTATCGCTCGTTAAGGAGCGTCGCCAGCAGTTAACCTGCTGACGAAACGTTATTTTTTCGGTTTTTTGGATAAAGAGGCGCACCTTAGCTTATATCTGTATCAAGGGCCAGCTTTTTTCACTTTTCTTCTGCAAGATTAAGCTGATTGCCATCTTTAATGCGAGCAAAATTAAAAATCTGTCCACGACAAAAGATCCAATGCTAAAACAGAAAGTATGGAAAAATATGATGTCATTATTATTGGTGCTGGTGCTTCGGGATTGATTTGTGCCATGCAGGCCGGGCAACGGCGGCGTCGCGTTTTGGTTCTTGATCATGCCGAGCAGCCGGGTCAAAAAGTACTCATGGCTGGCGGCGGGCGCTGTAACTTCACCAATTATTCAGTCGAAAGCGACAACTATATTTCTCAGAATCCACATTTTTGCAAATCGGCTCTCAGGCGTTTTACTCAATGGGATTTTCTTGAGCTGATTCATCAGCATGGCATCGCTTTCCACGAACGGGACCACGGACAGCTGTTCTGCGATGACAGCTCCAAGCAGATTCTTACAATGCTGCTCAGTGAATGCCATCAGGCCGGAGTCGAGCTGGTAATGAAAACGACTGTGAGCAGGGTTGAGAAAGACTCTGTTGCTGGTTTTTTGCTGCAGACGGATCGTGGTAGTTTTCAGGCTGAATCGCTGGTGGTGGCGACCGGCGGATTATCTATTCCGGCTGCTGGCGCTAGCTCCTTTGGCTATCGGTTGGCGGAACAGTTTAACATCAAGGTATTGCCGACTTCGGCCGGGCTGGTGCCACTGACTTGGCAGCCAGCCGATAAAGCTCGATTTTCATCGCTTTCTGGGATTGCTGTGCCCAGCTCGGTTAGCAATGGCGAGCATTGCTTTACTGAAAATCTCCTATTCACCCATCGTGGACTCAGCGGTCCGGTCATTTTGCAGATTTCAAATTACTGGCAGCCAGGGCAGGCACTGCAGATCAATCTGTTGCCAGGAACTGATCTTTTGCACTGGTTGCAGCAGCGCACAGCAGCTCATGGCAATAAACAATTGAAAACTGTTTTGTCTGATCTGCTGCCCAAGCGCTTATTGGGTAATTTTCTGCCGGAACCATTGGCTGTTCTGCCCATGCGGCGGCTGGTCGATAACGATTTAAAGCTGATAGCCGATCGGTTGCAGAATTGGCGGATTATCCCAAACGGCAGCGAAGGCTATCGCACTGCTGAAGTGACTCGCGGTGGGGTTGATTGTGATGCGGTCTCTTCCAAGACCTTTGAAGCCAGGCAGGTTGCCGGCCTCTATTTCATTGGGGAGGTGCTCGATGTGCATGGTTGGTTGGGTGGCTACAACCTGCAATGGGCCTGGTCATCCGGCTGGTGTGCCGGGCAGATGGTTTAGGCTTGCGTATGAATCTCCTCGCTTTCCTTATTGAACTCTGGCTGTTTTCAGCTTCGCAAACAAGGACTGACTGTTGCTGTTTTTAGCAGAGCACAAAAAAAGCCCCGACCGCTTGGCCGAGGCTTTTTGTGCCTTAAGGTAGGCTGGTTGATTAGAGGCCAAGTTTCTTGAAGAAGTCGTTGCCTTTGTCATCCACCAGAATAAATGCCGGGAAGTCCTCGACTTCGATCTTCCAGACCGCTTCCATGCCCAGTTCGGGGAAGTCGATACACTCGACCTTTTTGATGTTTTCTTCAGCGAGGACAGCGGCAGGTCCACCGATGGAACCGAGGTAGAAACCGCCATGCTCCTTGCAAGCGTCAGTGACCTGCTGGCTGCGGTTGCCTTTGGCGATCATGACCATCGACCCACCGTTGCTCTGCAGCAGACCGACGTAGGAGTCCATCCGCCCAGCGGTGGTTGGACCGAAGGAGCCGGAAGGTTTGCCGGCCGGAGTCTTGGCCGGACCCGCGTAGTAAATCGGGTGGTTCTTCAGGTAGTCGGGCAGCGGCTTGCCGCTGTCAAGAATCTCCTTGAACTTGGAGTGCGCGATATCGCGGCCCACCACGATGGTGCCATTGAGCAGCAGCGGAGCACCGACCTCCAGCTTGGAGAGATCGGCAAGGATTGCGCTCATTGGCCGATCAAGGTCGATCTGGGTGCCGTGGCTGTGCTTGCCGCGATACTTTTCGGGGATCAGGCGGCCCGGGTTGCGGTCCATCTCTTCAACAAACAGGCCGTCGCGGGTGATCTTGGCTTTGATGTTTCGGTCAGCCGAACAGGAAACCGCCATACCAACCGGGCAGGAAGCACCGTGGCGAGGCAGACGGATAACCCGGACATCGTGGGCAAAGTATTTGCCGCCAAATTGGGCACCGATGCCGAGGTCCTGAGCCGCTTTGAGCAGCCTGGCTTCCAGTTCCAGATCACGGAAGGCCTGACCATGCTCATTGCCTTCGGACGGCAGGCCATCCAGTTCTTTGGCCGTAGCTAGCTTGACAGTTTTCATGCAGGCATCAGCCGAGGTGCCGCCAATGACAAACGCCATGTGGTAAGGCGGGCAGGCGGCGGTGCCGAGGGTCTTCATCTTGGCAACCAGATATTCTTCCAGCTTTCCCGGGTTGAGTAAGGCCTTGGTTTCCTGATAAAGCATGGTCTTGTTGGCACTGCCGCCACCTTTGGCCATAAACAAGAATTTATAAGCGTCACCCTCGGCAGCCATGATATCGATCTGCGCCGGCAGGTTGGTGCCAGTGTTCTTCTCGGTGTACATATCGAGCGCAACGGTCTGGCTGTAGCGCAGATTTTCTTCGGTGTAGGTTTTGAAAACCCCTTCAGAAATCCGCTCGGCGTCGTTACCACCGGTCCAAACCTGTTGGCCTTTTTTGGCGACAACTGTAGCGGTCCCAGTATCCTGACAGATCGGAAGTTCGAAGTTGGCGGATATTTCAGCGTTGCGCAAAAAGGCCATCGCTACGCCGCGATCATTTTGCGAGGCTTCAGGATCGCTCAAGATCTTGGCGACCTGTTCGTTGTGTTCCGGACGCAGCATGAAGGAGATATCACGCATGGCGTTGTTGGCTAATACGGTGAGCGCTTGGGGTTCTACTTTGAGAACGTCTTTGCCCTCAAATTTGACCACGCTGACCAGCTCTTCCGAGCCCTCGATTTTGTAGTACTTGGTGGTGTCCGCACTCAGCGGCATCGGGTCCTGATACTTGAAATCCGGCATCTTCTCACTCCTTATGCATAGGGATGGGAACTGAGGCCGAAGGCAGCCTCAAGAAAATCGAGAGCATTATATGGGAATTGTATACAGATGTCGACCCTGACAGCGGCAATCAATGATCATTCTTTATATAATTATTTTTTACTGGAACTGATTCCCCACTTGAGTATAAATTGTGCGGCTATATGGCTGATGTAGGAAGTGAATTCGCGTGACCCTCCTCGATTCATGTGGCCGGATTCGCCACTTTCTTAAGCACTCCAAACTGAAAATCGGGCGAATTGACGTGAAATAGCAGCGTATCGAGGTGTTTTCGCGCACTGAGGCGTTGGTATGATTTCTGCTTAATAGGAGCTTTTTTGAGTTACACTGCTTTATCAGGGGAATTGAGGGGGGAATTGTTGCTGATGTCCTCAACTGTGCTTATCGTTCATGGCAACTCTTCCTGTGCAGATCAGATCAAGGCGCTGCTCGCAGATACGGGCCTGCAGGTTATCTGGTCGATCGGACAGGAGGCTTCCTGTAAAACCATCAGGTTGAAGCGGCCGGATCTGGTCCTTATCGACGGCGATCTGGTTCGCGACGATCCAGGTCTTTGTCAAAAACTGCGCAGTTGTTCCCCGGAAAACCACCTGCCGATCATCCTGCTTCTGCCGAGCAAAACCCAGGATATCAGTCGCTACCTTTGTGGAGGTGATGTCGACGATTATATTCTGCAGCCTTGTTCTCCGGATGATTTCCAGGCACGGGTTTTGTTACGGCTGTCGTCCGAAAAAAGCAAGCGCGTCAATGGCTTTCCGGGAGTCGATTATGCGTTTCTGGCCGGGCTCTCGAACCTGGCGGTCTCCGAGTTGGACACCACGGCCATTCTCAATCGGGTGGTCGATTCTATTGCCCAGGTCATCGAGGTCCGACGTTGCTCCATCACCATGATTCGCGAGGATGATGAGGTCGGCTATATCCTGGCCTCAAGCGATGACCCCGAGGCCAACGGTCTGCGGATCGACCTGGAACGCTATCCCGAAATTCTTGAAACCATCCGTTCCGGTAAGCCCCTGGTGATTGATAATATCTGTCATCATCCGCTCATGCAGAGTGTCTTGCCCTATATTGAAAAGCTCGGCTTCAATTCGATTCTGGTGTTGCCGATGATCGACCGCCAGCGGATTGTCGGGGTGTTGGTACTGCGCACTGCGCGCTCTATCGAAGGTTTCAGTGAAGAAGAAACGTCCTTCTGTCAGTTGGTGGCCAATGTGGCCACCAGTGCCCTGCGCCTGGCTGAATTGCGGCAAAGCGAGCAGGTCCAGGATGTCAGCATCGCGACATCAGCAGATTCTGCACCTGAAGACTCTCAGGTCCATCCGCGCTCGGCATTGATCGGCATGGCGGCTCATGATCTGCGGGTTCTGGTTTCGGTGATTGATGGCTATTGCTTGTTGCTGAGTGAGTCTGGGGATTCCAACCTGTCTGCCGAGCAGCACGAATTTATCAATGGCCTGATGGCAGGGAGCCGTCGACTGGTGGATATGGCAAACAATCTCCTCGATTATTCTCGGATTGAGGCTGGTCGTTTTGAACTGCACTTTGCTCCCCAGGATATCTGTTCAATTATCAAATCGGTCCATGGCGAAATGCTGCCCCTCCTGCAGCGGCGGAATATCCAGATGAATATCCAGAGCCCGGTCAGTGAAATCCCCGTCACTTGTGATGAGGAAGGTGTCCGCAGGGTCTGTTATAACATCGTCAGCAATGCGCTGAAGTTTACTCCCGATGGTGGCAGTATAGATCTGGAGTTGACTATCGATGTCAGCGAAGCTAGCGTCTCGGTTAGGGATAACGGTCCTGGTATTGCGCCAGATCTTCTCTCTCGGCTGTTTGAAGAGTACAGCACTTCGCCAGCGCCCAATGGTCGGCCCGGTAATGGGTTGGGATTGTCGATTTGCAAAAAAATTGTTGAAGCTCACCATGGCCGTATCTGGGCCGAAAGCAGCCTCGGGCAGGGGAGTCGTTTTATCTTCTGCTTACCTCTCTAACCTCCCTTAAAAACTTGATAAATCCCGTACTTCCCGCCGCATAGAAAACCTGCCGGTAAATAATTGACAGAAACACTCAGGTATGATAATTCTTAAGCACGTAGCACCGCAAATGAGAAAAAATCCCATCAGGTGATAGTTGTTTGAGTTGCCAACTCTATTATTAGTTCACACGAAGCTTTGAGTTTGGAGGTTGCCAGGATGTTTAGTCATCTTAAGGAAGATCTGAAGGCGGTATTTGATCGCGATCCGGCTGTGCGGAATGTCTTTGAGATCGTTTTCTGCTATCCCGGCTTCCACGCCATGCTCTTTTATCGGTTATCACACTGGTTCTGGGAGAATCAATATTTCTTTATCGGCAGATTTCTTTCCCATCTTGGGCGGTTTTTTACCGGTATTGAAATTCACCCGGGGGCGCAGATCGGCCGCGGGTTTTTCATCGATCACGGCATGGGCGTAGTTATCGGCGAAACCGCTGAAATCGGTGATAATTGCACCCTGTACCACGGCGTAACGTTGGGCGGAACCTCCTGGGCCAAAGAGAAACGGCATCCGACTCTGGGTGATAATGTTGTCGTCGGTTCCGGAGCGAAAATCCTGGGCCCCTTTAAGGTCGGTGATGACAGCAAGGTTGGGTCCAACTCAGTGGTCGTTAAAGAGGTACCGAACCGCGCCACGGTTGTCGGTATTCCCGGCCGGGTGGTCATGTCTGGTGAAAAACGTGTGGGTGTTGAGCTTGATCACAACAATCTTCCCGACCCGGTGGCGAATGCCGTTAAATGTATGATGGACCAGATCCGCACTCTTGAAGATCAGGTTGATCAGCTGAAGCTGGAACAGAAAGAATTAAAGGCCGAACGGGCAAAAACGGACGCGGTGGAGACCGTCTGATGCGGATGTCCACAAAGGCACAATACGCTGTCCGTGCGCTGGTCAGTCTTAATCTCACCAGCGATGGTGATCCGGTTTCTATTAAGGATATTTCCAGCCGAGAGAACATTTCCCTCAATTACCTCGAACAGCTGTTTGTAAAATTGCGGCGTGGCGAAATCGTCAAAAGTGTTCGTGGCCCGGGCGGTGGTTATCTGCTGGCCCGGCCTGCGGCTGATATACGGGTTGACCAGATTATTGATACGGTTGAGGAAACCCTGGTGCCGGTCTCCTGCATGGATGCAGATGGTAGTTGCAGTTGCACATCGGAGTGCGCCACTCAGACGGTCTGGCAGGGTCTGGGCAATCAGATACGTACCTTTCTGGCATCAATGACGCTGGAAGACTTAACCAACGAGGGACGCCGGCGTCTCGACAGCTGAGAGTTTTTTTATTCTTTGACAAAGACATTTAGAGTTTAGCTGGAGGCATTTCGTGAAAAAGATCTACATGGATAATAACGCAACCACGCCGGTCAAGCCGGAAGTGCTTGAGGCGATGTTGCCCTTTTACCGCGAGCAGTTCGGGAATCCGTCGAGCGTCCATTGGGCGGGACGGATGGTCAGTGGAGCGGTGGAAAAAGCTCGTGAGCAGGTCGCTGCCTTGATCAACTGTTCGCCGGCTGAAGTGGTGTTTATTTCCTGCGGCAGCGAAGGGGACAACTTTGCTATCAAGGGAACGGCGGATGCCTTGAAGGAAAAAGGCAACCATATCATTACCACCTCGGTGGAACACCCTGCGGTCTTGGAAACCTGTGAGCATCTGGAAAAAAACGGCTATGAAGTGACCTACCTAAAGGTCGATAAGGACGGTATGCTCGACCTGCAGGAGCTTGAGGATGCAATTACCGAGAAAACCATTCTGCTCTCGGTGATGTGGGCCAACAATGAAACCGGTAACCTGTTTCCGATCGAAGAGATCGGCCAGATTGCTAAGAAGTACAAGGTACGCTTTCACACCGATGCCGTACAATCGGTTGGTAAGATTCCGGTCGACGTACAAAAAGCCAACGTCGATATGGCAGTGATCTCAGGGCACAAAATCGGTGCTCCAAAAGGGGTCGGGGCCATGTACTTGCGCCGCGGCACCCGCATGACCCGGTTTATGCATGGCGGGCACCAGGAGCGGAATCGGCGCGCGGGAACCCATAATGTCGCCGGAATCGTCGGCCTGGGCGTCGCCTGCGAGCTGGCCAGCCAGAATATGGAAAAGGATTACACCTACGTTCGGAAGTTGCGTGACAAGCTGGAGGCCGGCATCCGGGACAGTATTCCGGAAATCAAACTGAACGGCCATCCGAACGCCGACCTGCGCTTGCCGAATACCCTGAATGTCAGCTTTGCCTATATTGAAGGCGAGTCACTGTTGCTGAATTTCGATATGAAGGGGATCGCAGCATCCTCCGGTTCAGCCTGCACCTCAGGTTCGCTCGAACCTTCTCATGTTATGGGTGCCATGTGTGTTGACGTCGTGCTGGCACATTCAAGCACCCGCTTTAGCCTCGGTGCCGACAACACCGAAGAAGACGTTGATTTCGTTTTGCAGGAACTGCCACCGATCGTGCAGCGACTGCGAGAGATGAGTCCGCTGTATAACCGTAAAGAACCCCTGACCTGCGATGAATGTCGCGTGGTGCGTCGGGTTTAACGTTTTTCGGCAATCGCCGAACTGCTGAGTAAGGAGCCTCCCTATGTACACTGAAAAAGTCATGGATCATTTTTCCAACCCGCGGAATGTCGGTGAAATTGACGATGCGAATGGTGTGGGTGAAGTTGGTAACGCCTCTTGCGGCGACATCATGAAAATCTTTCTCAAGGTTGAAGATAATATCATTCAAGATGTCAAATTCAAGACCTTCGGCTGTGGAGCCGCTATTGCAACCTCGTCGATGGTCACCGAAATGGCTATTGGAAAGACCATTGATGAAGCTCTGGTGCTGACCAATCAGGCGGTTGCCGAAGCGCTGGATGGCCTGCCGCCAGCAAAAATGCACTGTTCCAATCTGGCCGCCGATGCTCTGCATGAGGCGATCAAAGATTATAAAGAAAATAACACTTAGGGTTGATTGCATAAATTATTAGTTTAACTTTGGGAGGGCGCTACAGTTGTGGCGCCTTCCTTTATGTGTTTTTGAGGATAGCTGTGAAAAAGCAACGCGTAGTAGTCGCTATGAGCGGCGGTGTCGATTCTTCGGTGACTGCAGCTCTGCTGAAAGAGCAGGGCTTCGAGGTTATCGGCATGACCATGCAGATCTGGGATTACTCCAGTTTCACTGCCGAACATGGCGAGAGTTTCGGTACCTGCTGTTCGCTTGATGATGTCTATGATGCCAGGCGGGTGGCCGAACAGATCGACATTCCATTTTATGTCATCAATTTTGAGAAAGAATTTCAGCGTGAGGTGATCGATCGTTTTTGCAACGATTATTTTGCTGGTCGTACGCCCAATCCTTGTGTGCTTTGCAATCAGGTCCTCAAATTTGAACTCTTACTGCGCAAGGCCCGCGAACTGGAGGCGGACTTTCTTGCCACCGGCCACTACGCCAGTATCGAAAAGGATGGGGAGCGTTTTTTCCTGCGCAAAGGGCTCGATCAGGCGAAGGATCAAAGCTATTTTCTGTTCACCCTGACCCAGCAGCAGATGGCCCATACTTTGTTTCCTCTGGGCCAGATGACCAAGGACGAAGTTCGCCAGCATGCGACCCGTTTTAACCTGCGGGTGGCGGAAAAGGCAGAAAGTCAGGACATCTGTTTCGTTCCCGATGGCGATTATGTCCGCTTCTTAGAAGAAGAGCGCGGACCTGGCCAGTTGGATGGGGACATTGTGCATGTTTCTGGAAAGGTCCTTGGCAAACATCAGGGGATTTACCGCTATACCGTTGGCCAACGCAAGGGCTTAGGAATCGGCTGGACCGCGCCGCTGTTCGTGGTCGGGATCGATGTGGAAAAGAAACAGGTCATTGTCGGTGAAAAAGAACATCTAAGCCGTTCGGAATTGCTGATCGATGGTTGCAATTGGAGTATCCCTACGCCTGAAGAGCCGATCACCACTTACTGTCGAATCCGTTACCGTCACCAGGAAGTTCCCGCCCGGGTCGAGCCAATGCCCGAGCGGCAGGCGCGAATTATTTTTGCTGAGCCACAAAAGGGGATAACCCCGGGCCAGGCTGCAGTTTTCTATGCCGAGGACAGGGTCATCGGCGGGGGCTGGATCAAATGAGCAGCAGCGTTGCCATTGTAACCCTCGGCTGTAAAACCAACCAGTTCGAATCGGCAGCGATCAGTGAACAGCTTGCTGGCGCCGGTTATCGTCAGGTTGGCTTTGAAGAGGGGGCAGAGCTGGTTATCGTTAACACCTGCACCGTCACCTCGGCAACCGACTCCCAATCGCGTAACCTGATTCGCAGGGCCAGGCGGATGAATCCTCAGGCGCGGGTCGTGGTGACCGGCTGTTATGCCCAGGTCGATCCTGATTCTTTGGCGCAATTGCCCGGGGTGGCCTTGGTGGTCGGCAATGAGGAGAAGAAGGATTTTCTCCAACGCTTGACTCGCATGGATCAAGATGATTTGGTTCAGGTTTCTGATATCCGCGTCAGCAAGCAGGCGGAAGCTTTGTCGCTCAGTAGTTTTGAACAGCGCAGCCGGGCTTTCGTGCAGATTCAAAACGGTTGCGATGCTTTCTGCTCCTACTGCATTATCCCCTATGCCCGGGGGCGCAGCCGTTCGGTGGTATTACCCGAGGTTGTCGAACAGGTAGAGAATCTTGCCGCAGCGGGCTATCCGGAAATCGTTCTGACCGGAATCCACATCGGCAACTATGGGCAGGATCTGCAGCCGGGGCTCGATTTATTAACCCTGTTACAAGGGATAGAGGCTTCTGCCTTTAGCGGTCGTTTGCGGCTCGGGTCGATCGAACCGACGGAACTTCCCGCTGAATTGCTCGACTATATCGCTGCTGCAGATTGGCTTTGCCCACACTATCACATTCCGTTGCAGGCAGCCGATGATGAGATTCTAAAGCGTATGAATCGGCACTACACGACGAGTTTTTTCAAAGACTTATTGCTGGGGATTCGCCAACGTCAGCCATCAGCGGCTATCGGTCTGGATGTCATCACCGGTTTTCCCGGGGAAAGCGATGCTCAGTTCGCAAACAGTTGCGAGTTTTTGCGCGATTTGCCTTTTTCCCACCTCCATGTGTTCCCCTACAGCCGGCGGCCAGGAACCCCAGCTGCTGAAATGAAAGATCAACTTTCGGGTAATCTCATCAAAGAACGGGCGGCTCAGTTACGCCAGATTGGAGCTGAAAAGCTTGCTGCCTATTCCGCCAGTTTTGTTGGACAACTATTGGAAGTGGTCATCGAGGGTGGGGAGCATGCCGGGCGTCGAAAAGGCCTCTCACAGAACTACCTGCCGGTCTACCTAGCTGAGCCTGCCCTGCAGCAGGGTCAATGTTTAAAGGTCAGCATTACCGGTCAGACTGATGAAGGATTAGTCGGTCAACTGGTTTGACTTTCGGCAATCGCCAACTCCCGTCCGCGGGGAACATTAACCAACAGCAGCAAGAGCCCGCCGATAATAAAAAATCCCCCCAGGGCCAGAATCGAATTGCGTGAACTGCCGGTCAAATCAGCGATTAGTGCAAACAGTAATGGCCCAAAGATGGATGCGAATCTTGAACTGATGGTGAAGAAGCCGAAAAATTCAGCACTTTTCTTCGCGGGAACCATGCTGGCAAATAAAGACCGGCTAAGTGCCTGGCTGCCGCCGAGTATTATGGCAATCACTCCTCCCAAAATCCAGAATTCCAGCGCGTCGGTCATTCGGTAGGCGAATACGCAGACCAGTAGGAAGGTCACCAGGCTCAGCATGATGGCCCGGGCTGTACCGATTTTCTCAGCCAAGCGACCAAACAACAGCGCGCCCGGCATGGCCATAAATTGAATCATCAGGAAGCAGCCGATAATCGTTCCCTGACTTAATTGTAGCTCTTCGCGGGCAAACACCGCCGAAACACTAATAACTGTTTGAATGCCATCGTTGTAGCAGAGAAACGCAAGCAGAAAGATACAGAGGTCCCGGTAGCTCAGCAGGCTACGGAATTGTTCTAAATAGCTGCTGAAGCTGGAAGAGCGGTTTCTGCTTGGTCTATTTATCGTTTTTGGCAGCAGCAGAAAACTTGGAATGGCAAACAGCAACCACCATGCCCCGGTCAGCAAAAAGCCGAAGCGCGTTGCGCTGCTGCGGTCGGTGAAACCGAACATTTCAAATTTAATGATCAGGAGAAAGACGATAGCCAACAACAAACCGCCGCCAATGTAGCCGAAGGCATAGCCGCGGGCGGAAAGCCGGTCAGTTTCTTTGGCTGAGACCAGAAAAGGCAGATAGGCGTTGTAGAAGATGTTGCTGCCAGCGAAACCGATATTTCCAAACACAAACAGGAGGGCCGCCAACAGATAGTCGCCAGGCCCGGTTAGGGCCAGCAGGGCGGTGGCTGTGCAACCTGCCAGACAGAAGGCCAGTAACAGTTGCTTATGCCAGCCTCGGCGGTCGGCAAGTGCCCCCAATGCTGGCGCTGAAAACGCCAGGATCATCATGGATAGAGAAACGGTGTAGCCCCAAAGGCTGCTGGCGGAAAATTTATGCTCGCCGAAAAATGCCAGTCCCGCACCTTCGCTTGGTACCAGCGAAACAAAGTAGACCGGTAATACCGCCGCCAGAATCACCGTGGCAAAGGCTGAATTGGCCCAATCGTAAAGGCACCAGCCGAATTTGGCATTTTTGTTTTGCATGCTCACCCTGCCCCTGAGAATTAAACCTGAATCAGTGGATATAAGGTGGATGAAGAGTGCAAGTGCTTGGATTGAATGAGTGATTCAAAAATTTGAGCTGCACCCAAAGGTTCAGCGGTGATTTTTTGAGTGCTCAGGCAATTCAATGGCTTGCGCTATTCGCCGCCGGATATTCACTGATTCAGGTTAAATGCCAGCAGGGTAGCGGATTTTAACGCAGGAGGAAATCGATAAAACTTTCGCATTCATTACAAAACGCTTGTTTTCCCAAATGATGTGAGAAACAAGCAGGTGAGGGGACTACGTAAGAGCCCCCTCAGCTGTTGAAGTTTGAATTCTAGAAAGCCATCCTTGGTTTAGGTTGCTGAACCTTCCCTGAATTCACTGCGGATCTGCTCGCGGTAGCTCTCAGTATTGGCATGGCCATGGACGTTCATCCCATGCCTGACCGCCATTTCAAGCAGTTCATCCTCGCTGTTGGAGCTGAACTTTGCTGTGCATTTCGGGGCACCCGGAAAATCCTGCTCATGGCATTCAACATATTTCCGTCCCATGACTGTTCTCCTTTCCTACATGAAGCTGTTGGATCTGTAGCTGGATAACGCAGCCAATCCTTTGATCAGGTTTGCAGGATGTTTCCCGCCTTTCTCTGTAAACCAAATGACCTGACCTTGGTTTTAATTATATCTCTGATTTCAGCCAATGAGAAGTAAGTGGCTAAAAAATAGCCATAAATACCTCAGCGCCTGTTGCCAGAATTGCCGTGAATAATCGCACCGGTGTTTATCTCTGGAATTGAAGGTGAAATTTTGGCGAAACAGGGCATGAAAAATAAAGATTATTCTGTTATGATCAGCATACTGTATACAATCCCTGATATTCTATATCACTGAAGAGTGTTCCACATAGGCCCAGCTGAGACAGTCTTTTGTCCCGGTTTGATGGTTTGTAACGCTGGTTTTCTGCCATGTTGATCCGTTTGTTTTGAGAGGGTTTGAAATGAAGATCTCCTATTCTGTTCGACTTCTGATCTGTGGATTCCTGCTCTTGTTGTTGGGGGGGACGGGCGTTTACGCCAGTGACTTAAGCAAATTGATCGACCGGAACTGTCGTAATTGTCACAGCCGGGTGATCAAGAAGCTGCAAGCAGCTGGCAGTCCGCATGCGACCGAAGTTGAGTGCCGAGACTGCCATACAACCCATCCGCAACGCCATGAAGACCCCAAGGTTAACTGCGGCAGCTGCCATGCTCCTGCTGACTCTGAGCACTACAAACATGGCAATTGCCAACAATGCCACCACGCCCACTGGCCTCTGGAAATCGATTTTTCCCGCATTACAGTGCCGGTGAATAAAAACTGTCTGAGCTGTCACAGCAAACAGGTTAAGCTTGAGAAATCCAAGCATCTCGAAGAGATGCGCTGTACCGAATGCCATAGTAGTCACGGCTATATCCCAAATTGTCTGGATTGCCATGAAGGGCATGGCGATGACCAGCGACTGAATGATTGCCTGCAGTGTCACCCGGCCCACAAGCCGGTTCCGCCGACCTTTAAGAAAGGCCTCGATTCAAGCCTCTGCGGTTCTTGTCACGCCAAAACTACCCAGGCCATGGAAACAGCCGGCGGTGCCCATGCGAAGCAGGATTGCACCGACTGTCACAGCAAACATGGCGACAAGCCGAGCTGCCTGAGTTGTCATGAACCACACAGTCAGGAAATGGCTGCAGGGGACTGTAAGAGTTGCCACTCACATCATCAGCCGCTGCCGTTGCAGTTGAAAAAAGGAATCAGCTTTGAGCTTTGTACCAGTTGTCACCAAGACACTGCGGCAACCTTCGAAGCCAATGGTGCCGCACACAAAGACAATCTCAGCTGTGCTGACTGCCACCTGGAACACCCGCCGAGCAAGAAAGCCATCCCCAAATGTTCCATGTGCCACGACAAAGCTGACAATGCGCACTTTGGAGTAAAAAACTGCAGCACCTGTCACAACCCGCATCAGCCTCAGCCGGGCGATTTTACCGATATCGGCAAGGTGATGGCTGCATGTATTCCTTGCCATGAACAGCCCGGTAAAGATATGGCTGCCGGCTCGAGCAAGCACGCCGAGCTTGATTGCAGCTCCTGTCACACCAAGCATGGTGAGATCCCGACCTGTCTTGATTGCCATGAAGCGCACAATGACAAAATGACTGCCGGGGACTGCATCGGTTGTCACACGCCGCATCGGCCTTCACCTTCGCGTTTCAAACCGGGGACTGATTCCGGATTGTGTGCCGATTGTCATGAGGATGTCAGCAAACTCTTCGCCGCTTCCGGTGGTCGCCATCTGCAGAGTATGGATTGTACCGGCTGTCACGAAGAACATCCGCCGGGCGAAAATGCGATCCCTAAATGTACGAACTGCCATGCTGCCGACGAGAATCCTCACTTCACCGTCGCCAATTGTGCCGGCTGTCACAATCCTCACAGTCCGGCAGTGAAGGATCTGACTGCGCTGGAGAATGTCCGCCCGGTCTGCGCTACCTGCCATAAAGCTGTGATTGTCGAAATGGACAAAGGGGCGACCGCCCATAGCGAAGAACTCAGTTGTAACCAATGCCATGAGCAGCATGGGCAAATCCCTTCCTGTCTCGATTGTCATGAAGGCCATAATGAAAAAATGACGGCGGCCGACTGTGTCGGTTGCCATTCTCCGCATCGGCCAGCGCCGCCACAATTCAAACCGGGGACCGATTCTTCCCTGTGTGCTGATTGTCATGAGGATGTCAGCAAACTGTTCGCTGCTTCCGGTGGTCGCCATCAGCAGAGTATGGACTGCGCAGGCTGTCACGAAGAACACCCGCCGAGTGAAAATGCGATCCCTGAATGTACGAACTGCCATGCTGGCGATGAGAATCCTCACTTCGCCATAGCCAATTGTTCCGGCTGTCACAATCCTCACAGTCCGGCAGTGAAGGATCTGACTGCGCTGGAGAATGTTCGCCCGGTCTGCGCTACCTGCCATGAAGATGTGATTGTCGAAATGGACAAAGGGGTGACCGCCCATAGTGAAGGGCTCAGCTGCAACCAATGCCATGAGCAGCATGGACAAATCCCTTCCTGTCTCGATTGCCATGAAGGGCATGACGAAGAGATGCAGGTGACCGGTTGTGTCAACTGCCACAACCCACATCGCCCGCTTCCGGTTGAGTTTCAGAAGGGCACTACTGCAGTGCTTTGTTCTGCCTGCCATGCAGAACCGGTTGCTGAGATCACTGCCGCCGGTGCCGCGCATAAAGAGCAGCTTGCCTGTGTGGACTGTCACCAGGCACATCCACCAGCAGAAAATGTTATCCCGGAATGTTCCAATTGTCATGCTAGCGATGATAATCCGCATTTTGCCACTGCCGACTGTACTGCTTGCCACAATCCACATCAGCCGGTACTGGTTGATATTTCTCAGCTCAGCGATTCTCGTCCAGTCTGTGCCGGTTGTCACTCTGAGGTCGAAGAACAACTGAACAGCCAGAGCAGCGCCCACAGCGAACAAGGCTGTGTCGATTGCCATCAGAAGCATGCTGATGCTCCCTCTTGCCTGGGTTGTCACGAAGGTCACAGTGAAGAGATGAAGCAAGCTGACTGCCTCAGCTGTCATCAGCCACATGCTCCACTGAAAATTAATCTGCAGAATGAGCCGACTGCGCAACTTTGTGCAGCTTGCCACAGTGCTCAGGTGACCAGTATTACCAAGTCAGGTGCCAGCCACCGAGATAAAATAAACTGTTCCGCTTGTCACCAGGTTCACCCTTCGGTTGCCTGTGCTGATTGCCATAATGAGCATCCGCAAAAAGGGCAGGGGATTCCTCAATCCTGCTTTGTTTGTCACGAGGCCAGCAGTCATCCTCACTTTGCCGTTGGCGACTGTCAGGATTGTCATAATCCGCATGAACCTTTAAATTTGAACCTGAAGACACGTAAACCGCTGACCCCGGTTTGTGTCACCTGCCATCAGCAGGTGCAAGAGCAGTTTGTCGCCATGGCGGGAGGGCACAGTAAACAGGACTGCGGCAATTGCCACGCTGAACACAGCAAAAAACGTAAATGCCTCGATTGCCATAAGCCGCATGAAGAGTCGATGACCCAAGGGGACTGTCTGCACTGCCACTCTCCGCACCAGCCGCAGGATATTCAGTTCCGCCAGGCTGAGGATCTGCCCACCAAGTTTTGCGCTTCCTGTCATGCCGATCAGGTTGAAACGCTGGCTGCCAAAGGTCAGGCTCATCAGCATGAACTGGATAGTTGCACTGCCTGCCACCCGGCACATCCGCCGAATGGCAAAACCACCAAGCTTGCTTGTGGCAGCTGCCATGATCGCGGTGAGCGGCGGCACTATACCCTCGACAATTGCGCCAGTTGCCATAACCCGCACCAACCGCTGGAACTCGACTTGAGTAAACTGGCGGCAGTGGCTCCGGCCTGTGTCTCCTGCCACAATAATCAGGAACGCTTGATTCAACAGAATCCGAGTAAACACAGCGCCTTTGATTGCAGCAAGTGCCATGCTGGAGAGCATGGTTCCAGAAAAGAGTGCCTGGAGTGCCATAAGTCTCACATCCCGGATATGGCTCACCAGGACTGCTTGAAATGCCACCCGCCTCATTTCCCGCAATTGATCAAAGAAAAACCGGGTCAGGCCGGTAAGGTCTGTGCTGCCTGCCACCAGGAGGCGGTCAGTAAAATGAAAGAGGTTGGCGCGGCGCATAAAAAACAGCCCTGTGTCAGCTGCCACCAGGCCCATCCTCCTGCAGATAAAAAGGTGCTGCCGGCCTGCAGTATCTGTCACGGTGGCAATGACAACCCGCATTTTGCAGTCGACAATTGCCAGGAGTGCCACCAGGGGCATCAACCCCTCGGCCACGATCTGTCCAAAGTCAGCAATGCCAAGCCGGCCTGTCAGTCCTGCCATAAAGAGGTTGCCGAGACTTTTGTCAGCCAGCCCAGCGCGCATGCCGAACAGGATTGCACCCTTTGCCACTTGAAGCATGGCGAAGCTCAGCAGTGTGGCGATTGTCATGATCCCCATACTCAGGGGATGAAGTATGCCGATTGTTTGAATTGCCACAGCGCCCCGCATGCACCGACCAAGATTGCTTTTGCCAGTGAGATGCCGGCAAACTTCTGCCAGTCCTGCCACAGCGATCAGGTTGACGCCCTGGCCGCAACAGCGACCAAGCATGGCGAGTTGGCTTGCGTGGAGTGTCACCTTGGCAATCATGGTGCCAAAGCCAGTTGCGCCGATTGCCACGAACCCCCGCATGATGCTGCTTTGCACCGAAAATACCCGGATTGTCTGAAGTGTCATGTCGATCCGCATAATTTAGCCGACTGGCGAGGCGGCAAGCAGGCGGGCCTGCAGCCTCCTGAAGTGAAGATCATCACCGAAAATCAACCTGCGGCAACAGAGAGCACAAGTAGCGAGGATGGGAAATGATGAACATGGAATGGATTGTTGGGGGCCGTAAGCGGCTGGGGATTGTCTATCTTGCGGTTGCCATGTTGATGCTGGCCATTTCTGCGCCGGTATTAGCTGACGATTCCGTCGATATTTATCAGCAGGACGTGCCAGAGATGACCACACTGGAGTGCGCCAAGTGCCACCTGCAGATTTTTGAGGATCTGCGCGATTCCGGGGGATTGCACCAACAACAATGCCGTGACTGCCATGACAAGTTTCATACCTTCACTCCGGGCGTCGCCTGGGAAGATCGGGTGCCATCCTGTACCGGCTGTCACGATTTACCCCACGGCGAAGAGATGCCGACCTGCCTTGAGTGCCACCAAAACCCGCATGCGCCGCTTAACAGTTTGATTGTCGCGGAAAAATTGGCCGATAAATGCGATCGTTGTCATCAGCCTCAGGTGGATGAACTGGCTCAGACCGCCAGTGCGCATAGTGAGCAGAGTTGTTTTGACTGTCACCAGGGCGCTCGGCATGGTGAGCGTCCGCAGTGCACTATTTGTCACGACGAACCGCACGCCGATTATGTCGATAACTCCAGCTGTGTATCCTGCCATCCGCCACATGCGCCGACTTTGATCAGTTTCGACAATAAGGTCCCCAATGCTGTCTGTGGCGGTTGCCATGTCGATCAACTGGAAACTCTGAAAAATGCAGAGGTGAAACACAAGGCACTTGCCTGCGTGATTTGCCACGCCAAGGAACATGGCCAGATTGCCAAGTGTCAGTCTTGCCATGGCAGTGGGCCACACAACCCGGCGTTGGTAAAGAATTTCAGCAACTGCATGGAGTGTCACGGCAACCCGCACAATCTGAAATTGGCGGAGTAAGACTGCTCTAAAACTGATAGAAAGCATCCTAAAAAAAGAGCCCCGTTCAATCTTGAACGGGGCTCTTTTTAGTGCTCGGAAGAAATCTGCTTGGCAGCAATCTTCCGTCAGCACGAAAAACATTTCCTTTTCTCTCTAGTGAAAAGGACAGGAAGAAGGGGCACCTTCAAGTTCGACGGCCCCCTCATCCGGCCTTCGGCCACCTTCTCCCAAGGGGAGAAGGGACCAGTGGATACTCCTTCTTCTTTGTTGCTTTCGTTTACCGATCCAACTTCAAAGTCAGATAACGGGCATTGTCCCCTTTACGCACCAATAGCAGTAGGTGCTTGCCTTTACCTTCTTTGATCATCTCTTTTAACTGTTCAGGTGACCTGATAGCTTTGCGATTCGCTTCAACGATCAGATCTCCACGCTTGATGCCAGCTTCGGCTGCGTTCGAGCCAGCTTCGACATTGCTCACCAGCACCCCTTGCTCATCTTCATAGCCGAGCTTTTCAGCCAGTTCGGGAGTCAGTTCCTGCAGGCTGAGGCCTAGCTTCGGCAATTTTCCCGGAGCAGCTGGACGTCCTTGGTCATCGGTTTCCATTTTGCCGATTTTGACATCAACCGTTTGCTCTTTGCCGTCGCGCTGAATGGTCAGTTCGACTTTGGTGCCAGGGATGGTCAAGGCGATCTTGTTGCGGAATTCTGTGACTTTCCCGACATCTTTGCCATTGAGTTCAAGAATGATATCGCCTTGTTTAAGACCGGCGTCTTCAGCAGGTGAGTCTTCCATGACCTGCGATACCAGAATTCCCTTCGCCGCATCAAGGTCAAAGGATTCAGCCAGCTCGTTATTAACGTCCTGAATATAGACTCCCAGGCGACCGCGAGTGACCCGGCCGTCCTCGATAAGTTGATTTTTGATCAACTTGGCCATATTAACCGGAATGGCGAAGCCGATACCCATGTAGCCGCCGCTGCGACTGAATATCGCGGTGTTGATGCCGACCACCTCTCCGTTTAAGTTCACCAGCGGGCCGCCGGAGTTCCCGGGGTTAATCGCCGCATCGGTCTGGATAAAGTTTTCATAGTCGTTGAGACCAATACCGCTGCGCCCTTTGGCACTGACGATGCCGGCGGTCAGGGTGTGCGACAGGCCGAAAGGGTTGCCGACGGCGAGCACCCAGTCACCAACCTCCAGGGTGCTGGAATCGCCAAGTTTTAAGTAGGGCAGGCCGGTCTTTTCCACCTTTATGACCGCCAGGTCGCTGGGCGGGTCAGTGCCGATGATTTCAGCGGTATATTCCTGGCCGTTTTCCATCTGCACTGTTACCGTGTCTGCATCTTCGACCACATGGTTATTGGTCAGGATGTAACCGTCAGAACTGATCACAAACCCGGAACCCTGACCGGCTGACTTCCGCTTCTGGGAAGGGGCCTTGGGCTGGCTGTGACCGGGAGGCTGGCCAAAGAAACGCCGAAAAAATTCATCTCCGAAGGGACCGAAGGGAGCCATTTCCGGCGTTCGCTGTCCGCTGATTTCTTTTTCTACCGAAATAAAGACTACCGCCGGGGAAACCTTTTTCGCGACACTGCGGAAGGCTTGCCCGGTTTCACGCAAATTTTCCAGTCCCTGCTCTTGGGCTAAGACCGGGCTACTTAGTGAGGGGCCGAACACTAACAAGGCACCGAAAAGTAGGCCAAGGAAGTTTTTTCGCTTGCTGTTCAGATTCATGAGCTGCTCCTGTTTGTCTGGACAATAGCAATGATAAATGGGGTACAAAATTCAACATACCAGTTAAGAGTTTACGATCATTTCCCAGGATTGGTAGGTTTTTCTCTGCATTTTTGAATGTGCAAAAGCACAATCGGCGGGTGTCAGTTAGAATGTAGCAGTTTAGAGGAAAATGAAAAAAATGCCTCAAACCAAGGAGGGGGGGAGGTTTGAGGCAAAAAATAGCAAGTGTTCGAACTATAGAGCATGGCTTCTTTATTAAGCAAGAAAATAAGACCAAAGTGGTTACTTTTCCTTGTGTCTGACGTCTTAAGCATTTTCCGTTTCTGCCGGTCGCCGATACGCACAGCTTTCGGGTAGCCAGTCAAGGTCCGGAACCAGCTCTGCTGTAAGCTTAATACAATCTTCTTCTGCCTGCAGTCTTTGGTGATAGATTCGGCAACTGCGGCTATGGATATCGAGAAACCGGCAGGGGATGCTGGTGGTATGGACCCTGCCGGCGGCATCGATTAATTTTTCAAAACAGCAATTTCCGCAGCGCAGGCAGAGATCTTCCCAGTCTCCGTCGGCTGAAGCCGGTTCCTTATTCATACCTTTTTGACAAACTCTGACTTCAGTTTCATCGGCCCGATTCCCTCGACTTTGCAATCGATATCGTGATCGTCATCAACCAGGCGGATATTTTTCACTTTTGTGCCGACCTTCACTACCGCAGATGAACCTTTGACCTTGAGGTCTTTAATCACCGTGACACTATCACCGTCTGCCAGCTGGTTGCCGTTGGCGTCCCTGATGACCTTGCCAGTGTCACCGGTTTCAGTAACCGCAGCAATGGCCCATTCATGGGCGCATTCCGGACAGACATAAAGCTCACGATCTTGGTAGGTGTATTCGGAGCCACACTCCGGACAGTTTGGTAAATCGCTCATGAGGTTGTTTTCCTGTTTGTTCGAAATTGTGATTAAACGAGCATAAAACAGCCACAGAGAGTATCAGCGCGAGCCGGTTTAAAACCTGAATCAGTGAGTAAACGGTGGATGAAGAGTGCAAGTGCTTGGATTGAATGAGTGCTGCAAAAATCTGAGCTGCACCCAAAGGTTCAGCGGTGAT